>CAYZJL010000126.1:0-5836 GCA_964478615.1 uncultured Zetaproteobacteria bacterium | reverse complement strand
AGCCTGGCAGCTTTATATCTCAACGGTAGATGAGGTCGCTTTGACGCTTACGTATCAACATTATCCACTTATCTCTATCGCACTGAGCAGGCCGATTCCCTGCTGCCGAAATTGCAAATGCGCTATCCTGACCAAGGGGTTAAGGCATGGCACGAACTGGCATTTTTCTACCATAAGGTGCGGGACCTTTATGCAATCATCTTCGGCATGATGGGCATCATCATTCTGGTCGTCGTACTACTGTCCGTCGCAAACACCATGTCGATGGCAGTGCTGGAGCGCACGCGTGAAATCGGCGTGATGGCGGCAATGGGCGCATTTCCCTGGCAGATTTTGTGGAATCTGATCTGTGAATCGATGCTCATTGGACTCTTTGGCGCTTTATTGGGGGTGGTATTAGCCGGATCACTGACTGCCATCCTCCCATTTGCCAACGTGATGATGCCGCCACCGCCCGGTAGCAATGTCGGTTACCCGCTCATGCTTAACTTTTCTGCCACGGCCTATGCGATGATCTCAGTCATGATGGTCGCCATTACCATGGTGGGTGGTTTTCTGGCTGCACGAAAAGGCGTAAAGAAATCGATTGTTGAGGCATTGGCCTATGTATAAATCACTCACTGCCATTCTCATCAGCGTACTGCTTCATGCGCCATTTCTGCATGCCAGTGACCTCTCTGAAAAGAAACATACCGTACCAACCATACTGGCTGCTGCCGATAGTTTTAGAAAACCTGAAGGCAGCGCGCGTGTAAAACTGGAAGTGATGCTGTTCAAGCATGATGTGCTGGACAGCCAAAAACGCTATACGGTGTATATGAAATCTGGTCGCCGTTCGCTGGCCTTGTTCAACAGCCCCGGAGAACAGGGGCAAAAGGCATTGCAACTGGATGATCGTTTCTACCTGTTACTGCCAAAGTCCAAACGACCAGTGCGTATATCGCCGATGCAAAAGCTGCTGGGTGAAGCGGCCATCGGCGATATCAGTACGATGACCTGGTCGGAGGATTATGCCGGGTTGGTGATGGATGAAGCCTTTTCGGTAAACGGCATCCATACGATCAAATTGAAACTTGCGGCAAAGCGAACCGGCGTAACATATGAACAGATTGAATTATGGGTCGCTGCGGATGATTTCAGACCAGTACAAGCCAACCTTTATTTGAAGTCGGGACGCATAGCCAAACAGGTCAGGTATCAGGTCCAGTTGTTAAATGGCAGGAAAATGATCGCCACCATGGTGATGGAGGATCGCATCCAAAAACAAAAACGAACGGAGATACATTATCAGAGCATTGAGTCGGTGGATGTACCGGACCGATATTTCAACCCGGCCTATCTAACTCGCAATCATGTGGAATAAGGTCCTGCTCATTTTTTTTGCCGTGTCCGCTGTTGGGGTTGGAGTGGTTCATGGCGAGGAAGGAGAAGTTGGCGCACGTATATCCTATCAACAGAATCAGCCATCATCCTCGTCATTCTCAGTTCCCGAATCATTTCGTCTGGCTCCTACCAAGTTCACGCAGCAGGAACTTTACATGCACATTCAACAGGGAATGTTGACGTTTAGAGGACTGGCAACAGCAACGCAGCAAGCCAATGGCGGCTATACGAATGACAAGGCTACAATCAACGAGCTTTATGCCGACTTTTCGCTGGCAGATTTTGAAGGAAGCATCGGCAAGAAAGTGGTGAGTTGGGGTGTCGGTTACGGTTATCGCCCTATGGATGTGATCCAGCGAGAACCGCGTCAGGCTTTGCGTACGTTCGATCTGGAAGGCGTTCCCATGCTGGAGGTGGAGTATTTTACTGCTGAATCGGCAATAACGGCTATTGTCGCCAATCGCGTGCAATTCGATGGTCTTAGCCCACAAAAGGGAGAGTATGAAGGCGCATTGAAATATTCGACACTGCTTGGTGATAGTGACATGCATCTGTTGCTCTATCAGTGTCAGGGGAAAGGCCTGTCAGTCGGTGGCGGCACAAGTGCAACATATGGTGAGCATCTGGAATGGCATGCATCCATGCGCTACATCTCCAGCTACACGACGCTCAGACACAAGCTATCCGGTCAGGCCATCACCTTGCCAAAATCAACAGGCAGCTTCGTCTCTGAAAAGCATCATCATGGACTTCTTGCCTTGTTGGGGGCTTCATGGACGTGGGCAAACGGTTACTCCCTGTTGTTGGAGGCATGGCATGACGATACGGCATGGTCACGAAATCAGTGGCGGGAATTGATGCGTATCAATGTAGCTCAGCGTCAGTTGCTAAATACCGGAGCACCTGCACAGGCAGTGTACGGAAACATCGGCGCTAACAACCAGGTTTACAATCAGCAGAACCTTCTCAAGGATACCTTGTTTATGAGGCTCTCTTACGATGGAAATTCATTCGACCCGGCCATCTCTCTTCTATATACACCGGCTGATGGAGGGATGGTGCTCACCGCAACTGCCGATTATGAATGGAGTGACCATATCCAACTGTTTGGTTCAGCCCGTGTCATGGGAGGCAAGCAGACTGCAGCATACAACAATACCGCCGATCGCTGGCAGCTATTTATCGGCATGAAAATGTCAGGAAGCCTGCTTTGACCTGTCATTCGACTGCTGATGCGCTTAAACAGTTTGGCATGACCCTGCTGTTTTGTGTCGGCATCGCCTTCTTTCTGGGGTTGATCGGTACGCCCGGAAGTTTTTCCAGCCACCTGATAGTATCGCTTAGCATTGGCATTCTCATCCATCTGCTGATTAACCTTTCATTGTGGTTGCTGTCAAAACGGGGGCCTTTGATTCAGCTTTTTGCAATTATTCTGATGATCGTGACTGGAACATACTTGGGGTTAAATTTGGGACTGCGTATAAGTGCGGATGATCTGGTTGCTACTGCTGATATCAACAGAATTGTTTTGAACTCACTACCCTTCGGGTTGCTGTTCGGCGGTATCATCTCCTTGTTCTTTTATTCACGTGGCAGATTGCTCGAAGTGCAATCGCAAGCCAGAGCCGAGGAGCTGAAACGTATCGAGCAGGAAAAAGAACTGATTCAGGCCCAATTGAAACTGTTACAGGCTCAGATTGAGCCGCATTTTCTCTTCAACACACTTGCCAATGTACACAGCTTAATTGCCACAAAACCTGACCTGGCTACGACTATGCTGGAGAATCTGAACCAATACCTTCGGGCGGCCCTTGATCACAGTCGCAGTGAAGCATCCTCTCTCTCCAGAGAACTGGAATTACTCAAAGCCTATCTGGATATTCAGCAGGTGCGCATGGGAGATCGACTAAGTTATCATTTCGATGTTCCCGACAGTGTGGCAGCACTTCCATTTCCTCCCATGTTATTACAGCCATTGGTTGAAAATGCGGTTAAACATGGATTGGAGCCCACTGTAGCGGGCGGAAACATAGACCTTCGAGCACGCCTGCATAACAACAGAGTTGAAATTAAACTGATCGATAATGGCAATGGATTGGATGATAATTTTGTGTCAGGGGTAGGTTTGAGTAACGTGCGCGAACGACTGCATTCTCTGTTCGCTGAGCAAGCCAGCTTTAATATCGCAACATCTGATTCTGGTGGTGTCATTGTCTGTTTAAGTATCCCGACAGAAATCTCTTCATTAACAAAGGAAGGAGTGTCATGAAAATGCGGGCGATCATTGCCGATGATGAAGCGGCCTTGCGTGAACATCTAAAACGTTTACTGGAAAAGCTCTGGCCTGAGCTGGAGATATGTTCCGATGTGGCTAATGGTGATGCCGCCCTTGAAGTCATTCGAAAAATAAAACCGGACATCGCTTTTCTGGATATTCGTATGCCGGGGCTTTCCGGCATGGAGGTGGCACAACAGATTGATGATTCATACCGCGTGGTGTTCATCACTGCTTACGATCAATATGCAGTGCAGGCATTTGAGCATCATGCTATTGATTATCTATTAAAGCCCCTGACAGAAGCGCGTCTACAGAAGACTGTCTCAAGATTGAAGAAACCGGCTCCGCTTAAAAAGTCTGACCTGGCAGCTATGCTTCGACAACTCACCGGCAACGTACCTCCCGAACCAGCACAACAGTTACAATGGGTTCGGGCACAGCAGGGTGATGGCGTACAGTTAATTCACGTTGATGATATTGCCTATTTCAAGGCTGAAGATAAATACACCATCATACGTACACGCCAAAGCGAACACATTATCCGTACATCGCTCAAGGAGCTTGAAGAGGCACTGAATAGCGACCACTTCTGGCGCATTCATCGCAACGCTATCGTTAACGTACGCCAGATCGATAAAATTGAGCGTCACTTTGGTGGAAAGCTCACTGTGCGTTTAAAAGTGATTTCTGATGAACTGACTGTTAGCCGCTCCTTTGCTCACCTGTTTCAGCAGATGTAGGGTGAATTAAACATCCCTTCCCATGCCGGTGTGCATTTGTGACACATGGACAAATGCTAATGATAGACAATCACGCACCCCGGCAGATGATTCGCCGCCTGATGAATGAAATGAGTATTGAATCTGTTTTTATCGCTAGAAACCGTTGGCTATGGCTCTCGCCTGTTGCTGCGGCTTTCTATTGCCCGATCAATCACTGATTTATCACGATAATCATCACAATAGAGCAATCGCGGAAACTTCACCGCGATTGTCTGGATTCACCTTCAACCCCTGACATCAACAAGCCCTGAACGTTCCCGTGTTTGCTCCAGATAAGGAGAGAAACATGAACACCATTACAAACATATCACTGCATAACCGCTCAGCACTGATCGGCATGGCGCTTGCCCTAATGGCGGCGCTCTTTTTCTCGATCAAGGCGATATTTGTCAAGCTGGCTTATCAACATGGCGTGGATGCCATCACACTGCTGACGCTGCGTATGGCGTTTGCCCTGCCTGTGTTCATCGTTGTGGCGATCATCGAGCAGCGTAAAACAGGCGTGCAACCGATCACCCGCCAGCAAAGCATGTCGATTATAGGACTCGGCCTGATCGGTTACTATTTGGCCAGCATGCTTGATTTTGTCGGGCTGCAGTATGTGTCGGCAGGCATAGAGCGCTTGATCCTCTTCCTGTTTCCTACCTTTACCGTATTGCTCTCGATGCTGTTTTTGGGGCGTAGGATCAGCAGGGTTGAAATCAGTGCGCTCATACTGAGTTATATCGGCATTTCACTCTCTGTTCAGCAGGAGGTCTCTCTCGATGGTGAAAACAGCCTGCTCGGCGTGCTATTGATTTTTGGCAGCACGTTGGCTTATGCCGTTTACCTGATTGGTAGTGGTGAATTGATTCCGCGCATTGGCTCTAGACGCTTTATGGCTTATGCCATGATTGTCTCATGCCTTGCTGTAATGATGCAATTTATCATCAGCCGGGATATGGCAATCTTGTTAAGCCAGCAGGTTGAAGTCTATGGATATGGACTGGCGATTGCCCTGTTTTCAACAGTGTTACCGGCTTTTATGCTGGCCGCCGCCATTCATTGCATTGGGGCATCTCACACCTCCATCATTGGCGGTATAGGGCCTGTCGCGACGATTATCCTAGCCGTATTACTGCTCGGTGAAACAATGACAGGCATACAGGTCGGCGGAGCTCTTTTGGTTGTGGCAGGTGTGATGTTGCCAGGGCTGTTGAGAAGAAAGCCTTAGATCGCTCTGAAGGATGGCTGTACATGGTGTGCAGTCATCTTCTTTCCGGAACAGTGAGTAAACTCTTGCGTTTACAGGTTCAGGGCTCTGATTTTGATCACTGTGCTTTGCTAATATGTTCAGGCCATCACATTACAAGCTTTGTATCAGCAGTGACTTTATTGATGAACACACTAATCT
>CAYZJL010000125.1:0-5965 GCA_964478615.1 uncultured Zetaproteobacteria bacterium | reverse complement strand
CTTCCCCCCCCCCCCCCCGTCCTCCCCCTGCTCGTTCGTCTGCCCCGCCCTATGGTCTTCACGTCCCGCTTTATTCCGGTACAGCTATCTGCCTTTGAGCTGGGTCTGAACCCTGGTGGTGATGCGGCAGCATTGCAGTTGAATTATTCCAATAGTGCCTATCTGTTTGCAGTAGCGTCACCGGCCAGTGTGGCCAATGGAGCGAACCTACAATTGGCGCTGAGGTGGCAGGATACATGGGGTGCCTTTGATCTGTCGTTGATGGTCGGGCGCATCGAAAATGAATCTATGTTTGGTCTGGATGTGACGGGTAACCTGGCCGATGCAGGTATGCGCATTGAATGGATGCAAGCCAGGAATTTGCGTGAAGGTGGTTATGGGCAAATGGTTGCCGGGCTTGATTACACATGGAATAACAGCTGGTTCCCCAATGGCCTATATACGGCTATCGAATACTTTTATAATGGAGCTGCTGGATTAGTGGTAAGTCAGGATCGGCTTAGTGGATTCTCTAATCAGTTGCTCGGTGCGCAACTGGCTTATGATCTCACTCCGCTGTGGCGTGCTGAAATGCTGATCATCCTGGATATGCAGAAATCTGCTTCGTTTGTCGTACCTGCGTTGACATGGTCGGCATTTGAAAATATCGATCTCCAATGTTTTGCCCAGCTGCCGCAGGGAGAGGCGGACAGTGAGTTTGTACGTTTTGAATCGCTCTATGCTGTTCGCATTGACTGGTATTTCTGAGAGCTGGAGTAGTTAGGGGGGAATGTGTTGTAAAATAAAGACTTTTTCGTTTGTGCACAGAAGCTGTGCATAACGTTGTGGATAGAGTTCAAAAAAGGGGCTTTTTTCAATGATTGTGACTTATAACAAGTTTGTTGCTTAAAGTTTAAGCATAAAATAAATATTTTATAAAACAGTAACTTACATGATTAATTTTCCAATATGATGAGTTTGTTATATGCAGCGGATTCTTTTTGTGACAAAAAACAGCGGTTGGTGGATAAGATGGCTGATACCTCCTCAAAAGATAACGTTTTTTCCCCTCTGGAGCAATCTGTATCGCTATTTTGATGCCACTATAACGTATGGCGGAATATCTCTATGCATGTGTCGATGCGACGATTGAACGTGAACTAAAAGTGGAGCTGGAAACCGTATCGGCATTTGCACATGCCAGAAAGGCAATCGATGCTGCGTTCGACCTGCCGGAGAAGCAGAAGAATTTTTTTCTCAAGCTCTGCTGGCAGGGCAATGGGAAAATATCAAAGGCCAAGCGGAAATCGCAGTTTTCGATGTATAAACGAAGTTTTGCTTGGATTTCCCTGTGCATCACCCTTCAGGGTAGCTGAGTGGATCGGATTTTCCCAGTTCGGCAAAGCCCTGTTGCCTGAAAAAGCAGGAGTCACAGTGACCACAGGGAGAACCATCCGGCAGTGGATCGTAGCATGAGCGGGTCAGGCCATAGTCCAGACCAAGTTTTAGACCCAAAGCAATAATCTCGGATTTTTTCAGGGTGATTAGCGGTGCAGCAATCTTCAGTTCACCACCTTCGCTGCCGGCTTTTGTGCCAAGCAGGGCAGTGCGAACAAATGCATCCATGAATTCAGGGCGACAGTCCGGATAACCGGAATAGTCTACAACATTGGCACCAATGACCAAACGTGTCGCATCTACAGCCTCTGCCAGGCCGGCTGCCAGAGAGAGGAAGATCAGATTACGGGCTGGCACATAGGTGCTGGGGATGGTTGCCGTATCGGCATGATCTTTGGGGACGGGTATGTCGGAGGTAAGGGCTGAATGACCGATGCTACGCAGATCAACATTGATCACACGGTGGTCAGTGACGCCAAAGGCGCTGGCTACCTGTTCAGATGCCTCCAGTTCAATGCGATGGCGCTGACCATAATCAAAGGCGACTGTGTGGCATTGCCAGCCTTGCTGTTTCACGGCCCATGCCAGGGCAGTGCTGGAATCCAGACCACCTGAAAGTAGAACGACTGCTTTTTTCGTTGTTGGTTTCATTGTGTTTGTGCCCATAAACGTATGCCTTAAACCCCTTCTGCTTCCGAGCCCCAGATCACTTTATGCATCTGCACTTGCATGCGAGCTGGCAGGCGATCTTCTAATAACCATGCACATAGTTCAGCTGCAGCAACTTCGCCCCATGCAGGCGATAGCAGGACAGGGACATCATCCAGCCCAAGTTTGTGCACGCGGATAAAATCACGTGCCCACTTATAATCACCGCGACCAGTCAGTACGATTTTAATTTCATCGCCTGCGACGAGCTGTTGCAGGTTCTGCAGTTGGTTGCGCTGGGCTTCACCGCTTCCCGGTGTTTTAATGTCGACAATGCGCCGAATACCTGCCGGTACGGATGCAATAGAGTAAGCGCCAGACGTCTCCAGTTGCACAAAACAGCCCAGTTCAGATAAGCGCTTTAAAAGCGTATTGCAGTGGCGCTGTGCTAACGGTTCACCACCTGTGATCAATACCAAAGGCCTGTTGTTTTCAATCACTTGTTTTACGATCTCATCAATGCTTACCCAATGGCCACTATCGGTCGGGATAGCTTTAGGGGTGTCACAATAGGAACACCTGAGTGGACATCCTGCCAAACGAATGAATGTGCAGGGCATACCGGCCAGCGTACTTTCTCCCTGGACACTGTCATACATTTCATACATGCGAAGGCGGTGCAAATGAGCGCTTATTGCGGCTTCTCCGTTGTAGCATTCGGGCTGGCAGGCAGGTTTGAAAGAGCCACACGGGCTTGTTCAGAGAGACTGGAATCGGCATGGCTCTGAATCAGGCGTTGGTAATAGCCTCGAGCTTCTGCATGTTTGTTTTGTTGTTGGGCAATTTGACCGAGTTTAAGCAGTGCAGCAGCATGTTTAACGCTATTGGCGTAGTGATCGGCTACATATTTGAATGCATTGTGTGCCTTGGCATGCTCACCTTGAGCAAAACGTGTTTCACCAAGCCAATACCAGGTTTGATCGGCATATTCGCCATTTGGGTAGAGATCCAGTTGCTTGTTAAAGGCGGTAGATGCTTCGTCGAAACGACCGCTTTTTAGCGCTAGGTAGGCTGCGGTATAGGCATTTTTTTCTGCTTCTGCTAAGGCTGCGCGATCCACTGCTGGTATAACAGGGGTTGGAGCAGGGATGGCTTCAACAGGCTTTTTGGTGATAGGGGCAGGATGTTTGATGGCAACTTTCTTTACTGGTTTCGCTTTCTTTATTTTCTTCTTGGTGATGACTTTTTTGGCACGGTGTAATGCTTCTACGTGGCTGGATAGTGATGCGATGGTTGCCATCTGTTGTGTGTATGCCTGTTCCAGCGCTTCAACTTTTTGCTGTAGGGTATCCAGTGCAATGGTTTGCTGTCGCAAGCTGTTGGCAGAGACCTGTTGCTCATGTTGAACAGCCTGTATGTCCGATTGAACATGAGGTTTATCTTGTGACCAGGTGATTGTTTTTTCGTCACTGGCGCATGCAGTTAAAAGCATTGCACACAAGCAAACAACGGCCAGCGGTTGAAACGCTAGCCGTTGTTTCATGTACAACTGATCATCATGCATGGAGTGTGTTAAATCCTGATCGTGTTTTTAACGGGTAACGATGTCACCACGACGATTTTGTGCCCAGCATGCTTCTCCGCTGCCACTACAAGCAGGGCGCTCTTCACCAAAAGAGACGGTATCTACATTGCTGCCGTTTACACCTCGGGCTGTCAGATAGTCACGTACACTGTCTGCACGCTGCTGGCCCAGAGCCAGATTATATTCACGGCTACCGCGCTGGTCACAGTTGCCTTCGATAGTGATTTTAGTAGAACTATTAGCATTCAACCATGCAGCATACCCTTCCAGAGTAGCGCGTGCAGCGCTGTCAAGTGCTGCGCTATCGAATGCAAAATGCACTGCAGTTGCAGAAGGTTTAGCTGCCTGATCAGTGCTGCTGATGCCGTGGGTAGAGGGGGTGGTGGATGAGCTGGAATGTGAACTGGATGCATTTGTACCGTGATCCGAGCTTACTTCTACGTGTTTATTACAACCGGCAAACAGCATGGTTGCTGCTGCCAAAGCAATCATGAGGCCTGTTGATTTTGAGCGATTTGTGAACATAAATTTTCTCCCTTAGTGCATTATGATGACGCATAGTGACATTTGGGTGATTTCAGTCAACCTATTCGCTGATTTTTTGTGTAGTTGCTCGCGTTTAATATGAAACAAAAACTATGCGGATTAATGTCGTGACCAGGCAGGATCAGATGCATCAATGTTTGATGATGTGATCGCTTCGGCTTTGCCCCCCCAGCTTGGGACACGGAAAATGCGACGCACATGATGCTTTTCCACCGAATAGAGCAGCATTTGCCCATTGGGTGACCATGCCGGGGACTCAATACTTTTCTCCTCAGCCAGATAACGAATATCTGAGCCATCAATGCGTACTGTGGCGACGGCAAAGGTCCACTCTTTTTTCGAAATCATGGCGATTCTATCGCCCAGCGGTGACCATGCCGGTGAGGTGTTATAACTACCTTTGGTGCTGACCAGCTTGGCTTTTCCGCCCGAGATTGCTTTGCGATATACTTGCGGGTGACCACTGCGGTTGCTGACAAAAGCGATCCATTTGCTATCCGGTGACCAGGTGGGTGTGGTATCAATGCCTTTATTGTGGGTGAAGGGGCGCCATGTACCTTTTTTGATATCATAAACATGAATGTCGGTGTTACCGGTGTAGGACAATGTGGCGGCAACAAAACGCCCATCGGGTGAGAATTCAGGTGTGCTGTTGAGGCCTTTGAAGTTGCCAAAGGCAGATCTTTTCCCACTGCGAAGATTGAAGAACTCCAGTCTAGGGTGATTGCCAACATAGGTGTTGAGTGCAACCTCATGGCCATTTGGAGACCAGTCGGGTGAAAGCAGCAGGGTGAAGTTTTTGCCAACGGCCTGTTTGTTGGCACCGTCCTGATCCATATAAATCAAATCAGAAAATTCACCGCGTTTGCTGACGTATAACAGATGGCTGGTGAAATAGCCGGGTATTCCCAATGCGGCTCTGTAAATCTGATCTGCAACCCGGTGAGCCAGTATCCGCATATTGGAGCGTGCGCCCTCTACACGGAGGGCAATCAATTTTTTATTGCGAAATGGATCGTGTACCTGAATGTCGACGGTGACCATATCGGCATCAGAGATATGGATACGACACAATGCGAGGATCTCTGTGCCAATCAGCGTCCAGTCACTGTATTCAGGATGTTGCATCGTTTCACTGGGCGTGGCGATAAAAGCCATGGGGTCAATAATATGAAAAGATTGACTGGATGTGAGGTCATGCGTGGCGATCTGATATAACTGGCGCTGCTCTGGTGCATTTTCACCCTTCGAATCCGCAGCGCTATCAATAACAAGTGCCAGTTGTAAAGGGCGATAATCGGATTGGTAAATATCAAAATCAGCGGCAAACAGCTGACTGCTGAGAAATAGTGATAACAGAGAGGATAAAATATAACGCATAGCAGCTTTCTAGCGCTTCAATGGTTGTAAAACAAGGTGAAATAAATACTGCTGTTGGGTCTTCCTTTTTTCCAACGTATGCATAAAAAATGTCCGCATACAGCATTTGGGTGATGTGCGTGTTTTTTAGGGATGGCATGGTTGCGTTTAGCGAACCGGATGTTGCTTACAATGTCCATTTTGATATTGAAAAGGGGCTTTTAAGCATTGGTGGCAGCCTGTTTTTTGATGAGAGTGTTTAAGAAACAGGGGGTTAGCTTGGTTCGACCAAGCAAGTCAGCATTTCCTACCCCGTTCTGTGGTGAGCGTGGAGCTCTTCTCCACTTAGAAAAATCAGCGTCTGTTCAATTTTACAGAAGAAAAGTTGCGTTATCCGGCTCATGCCCTGGCTGTGGCCTCATTGCCATGGCATCACCGCGACCCTTTTGA
>CAYZJL010000124.1:0-5978 GCA_964478615.1 uncultured Zetaproteobacteria bacterium | reverse complement strand
TATTATCGGCGTACATGTGTAGTGCTGGGTGATTCACAGATCTCTCCGCGCATTATGATTGCTGGTGTTGATTATGCAGCGGCGACAGGCGCTCCAACCTCCGGTGGTAATATGAGTGCAATCACATCACCTGGCGCGCTTTGTCAGGGTGCTGTGCCTACTCTTAATCCAGTTGTTACTGCAGCCGCCACAAATGGCATAACAATGCATGCGCTGTTTGATCAGGCTGGTGTGCGTATGCCTCCAGGCCGTGCGGAAGGTCTGGAAGATCGTTATGTATATCTCGATTCGAATGGTAACCCTCAGGAAGCACGTATCTGCTTCATCTGGCAGAAACCAACTACACCGTCCGGTTCTGGTAACGTGATGATTATTTCAGGTCTCACACCTGATCTGGCGCGTATGTTGGATCAGACGATTGATGGAAAGCCGGATGCGCGGGAAGGTATGTTCAGACAGTATGCTGTTGCTGATGGTACTGCTGGTGCGGCCGGCATCGTTTGGGCTGGTAATAATACTGATGCCTTTGGTGCTGCTGGTGTAGGCGCAAATCTCGATGAAAACCAGGTTGAAGTTCTGACTGCGGTTTACAAGATGAATCAGTAAATCATGAAAAGGGAAGGCATTGCCTTCCCTTTTTTTAATGGGTTGACCGCATTGCGGCGACGAAAACTTTAGAAACACTAAAATAGGAGATAGAAATGACGTTTGATAAAAACAAAAAATCTTCCGAGCAGGGATTTACGCTGATCGAAATGGCTGTAGTACTGGCTGTGATCGGTTTGATTCTGGGCGCGGTAAGTATTGGTAAAGATGTACAGCGCAATGCCGAATATACCAAAATCCAACAGAAATTCGTTGAAGGTTGGGCGCAGGCCTATAATGCCTATTATCAGCGTACCGGCGTGGTACTTGGTGATTCCCAGGTTGAGCCGCGTTTTATGGTCAATGGTAATGCCTCTGGAACGGTTGCTGCGGGCGCTACAGTGTCTGGTGCTGATATGTCTGCTGCTACTGCGCCAAACGCCATTTGTGAAGGTGCTAAAGGCGTGAACATGGTTAGAGCAAGTGCTACTGCTGTTGCTGCTACTACCCCTGGCACAGCTACTGGTGGCTTGAATTTACATGCCTTGTTTGATCGTGCTGGTGTGCGCATGCCTCCGGGCCGTTCGGAAGGACGTGAGGATCGTTATCTCTACCTGGACTCTAATGGTAATCCACAGGAGCTGCAGATCTGCTTCCAGTGGAATGTTCCGCTGACAGGTGCTACTGCGAGTACTACAGCCTCAGGTAATAATGCTGGTAATGTGATGGTGATTTCCGGTTTGACACCAGATTTGGCGCGTTCGCTGGATCAGATTATTGATGGTAAGCCAGATGCGCGTGAAGGTATGTTCCGTCAGGAAGCTATCAAAAATGCAACCAGCGGCGCTGCCGGTGTTGAATGGGGCGTAAACAACACTCAAGGAAATGTTATTGGAACCGCTGCTTCTGCTGCTGGCACTGGTACAACTGCAGGTTCAAACCTGGATGAAAATCAGGTTCAGACTGTGGTTGCCCAGTACAAGATGAATCAGTAAATTGTTAAATTGTTGAAGGATGATCCATGTGCCTGCTGGTCGGGCACATGGATTTTTCATGGCTTGAAAGGTTGTTGCAGGGAAGTGTGGGTGATGCTTCGAGGGAGAGTATGATGGGATTGAATCTGTTGTCGGGTATGGCCGGGATGAAGAGGCGCCAGGCTGGTTTTACCATGATTGAGATGGCCATTGTATTGGTAGTGATTGGTTTGATATTGAGTGCTGTGATGGTAGGCACGGATGTGCAGCGCAGTGCGGAATATGGAAAGATTTATCAAAAGTTTGTAGCTGGCTGGAAACAGTCATATGACCTCTATTATCAGCGCACGGGCGTGGTGGTAGGGGATTCTCAAACCGATCCGACCTTTATGGTGGATGGTAAAGTGGTTGTGCAGAAAAATACAACAGGTGCACAGGCTGGCCTGCCTGAGAACTATAGCAATACTGGGCGACGGGTTTGTCATGGTCAGGGTTATGCGCGAGATAGTGTGGGCGCAGGTGATCCGCTTGTGGAAACAGAGCCGGCACAGGATCTGCATGAATTGATGGACAGTATTGGTATCACGATGCCGACAGGTCGTGCGAACGGGCATGAGGATAGGTATCTCTACCTTGATTCCAATGGTAATCCGGTCGAGTTACAGATCTGTTTCCAATGGAATCCCGATCGAACAATCAGTGGCTCCGGTAATGTGATGGTTTTGCGCGGGCTTACACCTGATCTGGCACGTTACCTGGATCAGCTGGTTGATGGTAAGGCCGATGCATTGGAGGGACGTTTTCGTCAACAGAACGATCAGTTGAATGATACGAGCTCAGGCCGTCAGGCATCGGACAATGAATGGGCTGCCAATAATACCTACAGGCAGGGAGGCAGAGTCTCTACAGGCATAGGACGAGGTGAAAATAATGATGAAGATCGAGTCAAACTACTTACCGGGCACTGGAAGATGACACAATGAGTATCGCAAAGCGTTCACTCCGTTGGGGGCTGTTGTGTGTCAGTGCACTGCTATGCGCGGGATCTGCGTATGTGGCGTTGCAGTCGCTTGATGCTTTGCAGGCTGAAAAAAAGGCCCTGGAATCAACCCAGCTGCAATTAAAAAATGCGCAGAAAGCCAGCGCAGGAATGGCTACATACAAGGCATATGATGAGCGTTTGCATGCTCTGATAGCGCGTGTGGAAGAGGCAGGCTTGTTGCCCGGCCAATGGTTGCGAAATCCGATTGATATGAAAAAATCTGTGATGAGCAGAAAAGCGGCTGTCAGTTATCTTACCGATATGGGCAATAGCCAATACACCCTATTGAGACCGGATACATTTGATCTGCATACGGTTCATCATGATGATGATTTGTATCATTATTTGCGTAAATCCGGTGATGTTTCATTGACGATGAAAGGCGAGTATCTGACCCGCCGTATACAGGAGTAATCATGGCAGGGAATGGAAGGTGGCCAACACTGATTGAAGTCGATCTGGATGAGCAGAGTTGGCTATTGCAGGATGATGTTGCTTCAGTTGCTGTTGATAACGCTAGAAACAGGCAAGCGGGGGCGCGAAATCGCCAGCTCAATGCGGGGGGGGATCCAGATGCTGCGCCAAGCGGGGCGCGTTGGGTGCTTTCGAACCTTGGCAGTGACACCCATTTTGCAACGGCTTCTGTGCCGGGTAACAAGCGTTATGCCAGCCAGATCCTGGAAAAGCAGCTGCGTGATGAAGGGGTGCTTGAGGAGCCCGGAAATGTGCTTATTCATGGCCGCTGCAAGAGCAGTGGTGATGTGTTCTACACCGCGCCAACCATCAAGCAGTGGATGCACTATCAACAACAGGAACAGGACGCTTCGGATCATCGCATGATTGTGCCTGTTGCGGCAGTACTGTTTCGACAGCTGGCACGGATAAGCTCTGGTATTACTGCCGTGGTGTTCCAGCACGGATGCAACTTTGATATTCTTGTCGGTAACCGGCGTCTGTTGGTGGGGGCTGATCAAATTCGTGCCTTTAGCCACCTTGAAACAGATATGGATGGTGCGCTCTCCAATGTGGCTTTAGCTCTGCAGGAGCTGGCTGGCAAAGAGAAGGTGGAGATTGATCAGGTGCGTTGGTTCTGCTGGCGACAAGAGGAGCTGGATGCTGATTCGAACCTGTTGTCAGAGGATGCTTTGGCACTGAATCTGCACGAGCAGTTGAATTTGCCTGTTGAGATTATGTCGCAAGATGTTGTGCGTATTGATCGTGAGCGGATATTTCGTTCATCCGTGGGGGCCTTGATGTTGCCTGTAGGTGATCGTGAGTGCGTGAATGACAGCGTGGCCAAAACACTGTTTGTTGCAGAGAAATCATTTCCACTGGTGGCACTGCTTCTTGTCTGCGTAAGTATGGGGCTGGTGTTCATGAGTTGGCAATGGAATACTGCTACAGTGCTGGCAGGGCAGGAAATTAAGACTATTCATCAATCAATCAATGATGGTTGGCAAGCTCAGGCGAATCAATTGCTGGTCAATGGTGAGCGTTATGATCAGAGCAAACCGGTAAAGGATGTGATGGATTTTGTTGAAGAAATGAAAGGCTCATCTGATGTGCCTGATTTACGTCTGCTTTTATTGGATGTTCAGAGTGCATCTCTCATTGAAGGGTTGCGGGTTACCGGTGTGCGCATGGAGCGCGGTAAAAAAGAGAGCTCGCGTGTGTATATTGACGGGACTGCAACTGGAGGTCTGGGTGATACGATGGTGATGGTAGAAAAGTTGCGTAAAGCGATGGCAAAACGTGGATATCAGGCTGATGATAGTGGCGATATTAGCAACGTCGCCAAAAACAATCGCAATGGAGCATTTCAAGTGGTGTTGAAATGGATCGGGGGGTAAGCATTGATGAAATATAGTGGAGTAGCTGTACTTACCCTGTTGGCCGGGCTCCTGTACCAGGGCTGGATCATGCTGAGTGAGAATAAACGTGTGATCGTGAGCCATGCGCAGGAATCTACGGCTGCCAGCAAGCTGGCTACCAAGCTGAGCGTGGAGAAGGCGAGTAGTGATCGTTTGGAAAAAGTGAGTAGCGAGCTTGATATGCTGCTAGGCAGCATGAATCAGCCCCCTGTGCCGGAGAAAACAACACTGATTGCTACGAAAAGTTCCCGTGTGTTAACAGCCGCTCAAATAAGAGCTATACGGATCAACACGTTGCGCAGGCATAGGGTAAGCATGTGTTATGTCTCCAGTCAGACACGTTATGCGGTTGTAGATGGGAAGTTTGTGCGTGAAGGGGATCGTTTATCTGGTGGTGTTTATGTGAAAAATATTGAAATGGGACGTGTCCGTTTGAGTTTGAATGGAACATCGCTCTGGTTGCAGATTAAAGGGATGATGAAGATGAAAAAGAAAGCTTCTCTTGCCGAGCATGGATCGCATGCATGATATCTGGCGGAATGAATGCGACGCATAAACAAGAGAGCGGCTTTACACTGCTTGAAATGGCGGTTGTACTGGTGGTAATTGGCGTTATAACAGCCGCTGCCTCTGGTATGTGGCGTGACTGGATCGATGCGCCCACTGCTGCCCGTACAGAAGCAGTGCTTGAAAACCTGCGTAGTGCTACGTTGGCTTTTGCGGCAGCTAACCAGCGTTTGCCATGTCCGGATACAAACAGTGATGGCCGTGAAGGTGATGCTGCAGGTGCTTGTGGTGTCGTAACTGTTGGAGATGTTCCATATATTACGCTGGGTTTTAATGCATCTTCCTCCCTTTATCAGAATATTTCATACAGCGTTTATCGATCCGCTAATGCCACACTCTCTCTGGATGCTGATCTGGCTGTCGTGAATGAACGCACGGGCAATGTCGCCGGTGATGTTGATTTTCAGAATCAGGGTGACTTTCGACAAGCATTAAGCAATGCCTCCAAGGCGGTCGCAACGGCTGCTCAAGTCTATGTAACCGGTAATGGCACGGGGGCGGGGGGAGTGGATTGTACGAATGCAGCAGGGCTTGTGATGAATGTCGCTTTTGCGATGGCTTCGGCCGGTAGTGATGATGTGGATGGTGATGGTAATAACTATGATGGTGCAAATGCTGAACCGTTGGGTATTGGTAATGCAGGGCGTTGTTTTGCCTCTTCGGCTCAACGGCGGGGGCGCTCGTATGATGATGTGGTATTGGTTGAGGTTTTTCCATCTATACTTGGAGCGATGGGCAATGCGGGGAGATAAAATGAGAATAGCTGATTTTTATTTAAATGGAGAAACAACGGCCATGAATGATGATAATTCAAACAGAGATGATGCTTGTGATGGGATTCAACGTTCGCCCGGGTCGAAACTTTAGGCGCACTTGCTGGGTTCACTAATATCTGTTTCTTTTACACCTCGTCAGCTGCCGCCGATGCGGATATGGTGG
>CAYZJL010000123.1:0-6117 GCA_964478615.1 uncultured Zetaproteobacteria bacterium | reverse complement strand
ATGTTCTGCATTCGTGGCAATCACGATCATTATGTTGCTTATAATGGTGATGTCAGAGTAGCGATGGGAAAAATGGCAAAATGGACCGCTGACTGGACCTTAGAACAGCTCGATGATGATAAAAAAATGTGGCTGGGTGCCCTGCCTGTGCGGCATCAGATGAAAGGCTGGATGGCCGTTCATGGCTCCCCTATCGATAAAAGTTTTTTTAATGGCTACGTCTATAATATGACATCGGAGCGCAACCTGGATCACCTTATCAGCATGAATATGCCCGTCTGTTTGCATGGACACTCCCATATTCAGGGTATTTATGCGCGCACTAAAGGCCAGCACTATTTACCATTTGATACACGTAAAGGTGATATTAGTCTGCGAGGCAATGAAGCCTCGCTGGTATGTCCCGGTTCAGTTGGTCAACCCAGAGGTGGTGAAAAAACAATCAGCGCTGAAGCAGCGATCTTTTACCCCGACAGATGCAGCGTGACGATGTTAGCCGTTGCTTATGATACCTCACCAGTGATAGCGGATATGAAAAAGCATCGCTTCCCGGAACAATTGATCCAGCAGCTACAGCAAGGCCGATGAGTATTATGGGCAGAATGCGGCAACTGCCTGCATGGCGTTTCTGGTCGCCATCCAGCCAGCGCCAAGGCTGGTTGTTGTACGGGTAACAAAAATAAGTAGATAATCAGGTTTGTCAGGCAATACTGCCATAAAATGGTATGTACCATCGGTGGTCATCTGAATCTCTTTGACGTGATATTTAAGCTCTTCACCACGCTGGGCTGCCATCATGGTCTCTACAGCTGTAATGGTTTTACCACGAAACATATCAACAGCGGCAACACCAACAGCATCAATATAGGATTGGGTAAAGTAAGGAACATTGTGATAAGCATCAACAATTAAACCGCTCTCCAAATCAACAACAGAAGCTGCCAGCCCCCCTTCTACGTCTCCAACCAGTTGCTCCAGTGTTTGTTGACCCATGTATATATCCCCTGTTCTCCATATAGCATTCATGTATGTTAAGACCACCAATAAAACACTATGTTTTATGGAATTGCAAGAACTCCCATGTTTTCATTAAGGATATAGAATGCTTATGTGAATAAGCAACTAAGTTTTACAGGCTTGCAGCGCTGATGCCAGCCTTTTAGGATATGCTTATAACAGATGCTTAACAAAACAAACTACATCCCACTCTGGAGTCATCATGGAAGTATCCGAACTACTTGCATTCACCGTCAAAAATAAAGCATCGGATCTGCATCTGTCCGCCGGTGAACCGCCGATGATTCGTATCAATGGCGATATGACACGCATCAAAATGCCGAATATCGATCGGCGAGAGATTCAAAGCATGGTGTATGACATCATGAATGATGGTCAACGCAAAATCTTTGAAGAACATCTCGAAATCGATTTTTCCTTTGCGCTTGGCGATCTGGCCCGTTTTCGTGTGAATTTATTTGAACAAAATCGTGGAATGGGCGCTGTTTTTCGTGTTATCCCCAGCGAAGTACTGACACTGGATCAACTCAACTGCCCGGAAATATTTCGAAAAATAGCTATGATGCCACGTGGTATCTGTCTGGTTACCGGCCCTACCGGCTCAGGTAAATCAACGACCCTGGCGGCTATGATAGATCATCGTAATGATAGTGAACGTGGCCACATTCTCACTATTGAAGATCCTATCGAGTTTGTGCACCGCTCCAAAAACAGTCTGATTTCGCAACGTGAACTGGGCCCACACACACACTCCTTTGCCAACGCATTAAAAAGTTCACTACGTGAGGATCCGGATGTTATCCTTGTTGGCGAACTGCGTGATTTGGAAACTATTCGTCTGGCACTGACTGCCGCAGAGACAGGTCATATGGTGTTTGGTACCCTGCACACATCTTCCGCGCCCAAAACCATTGACCGTGTTGTTGATGTGTTTCCTGCTGCTGAAAAGGAGATGGTGCGTTCCATGCTCTCCGAGTCTATACGCGCTGTCATTTCACAAACGCTGATCAAAACAGCTGATGGACAAGGCCGTATTGCGGCCCATGAAATCATGCTGGGTACACCAGCTATTCGCAATCTCATTCGCGAAAACAAAATCGCCCAGATGGTTTCAGTGATGCAAACGTCACAACGCGATGGCATGCAAACGCTCGATTCACACCTGCAGCTACTGGTAAAATCTCGCAAGATCACACAACAGGCTGCAATGGAAAAAGCCAACAACAAACAACTGTTCGGTGGTGGCGTGGTTTGACACCCATTCCATCAATTAGATAAGAGACACATCAAACTGTACCGGAGACCTTGGCATGAATAGCACTGAACCGCAGAACCAATCCATCAAACAATTGTTGCTTGTGATGGAAAAGCAGGATGCATCTGATCTGTATATCACTGTTGGCATGCCCCCCTCATATCGTATCAATGGTCAGGTACGCACCTTAAAACAGCCACCTCTTACAGCATCACAATGTGAACGTCTGGCCAATGCGACAATGAATGAACGTCAGAAAGCCGCATTTGCCGCCGATTATGAGATGAATCTGGCCCTCTCGTTTGAAGATGTCGGGCGTTTTCGTGTCAATATCTTCCGCCAACGCAGCCATATCGGCATGGTTATTCGCAAGGTGAAGCTTGAAATACCAACCCTGGAAGGGCTTGGCCTGCCGGAAATTTTTCAGGATATATCGATGGAGTCCAGAGGTCTGGTGCTTATGGTTGGTGCCACGGGCAGTGGTAAATCAACCTCATTGGCGGCCATGATCGATTGGCGCAACAGACATCAGGCCGGCCATATTATTTCAATTGAAGATCCCATTGAATTTATTCACCAACACAAAAAATGTGTTATCACCCAGCGCGAAGTTGGCACAGACACATTGGAATATCAGACGGCTTTAAAAAACACACTAAGGCAGGCTCCTGATGTTATTCTCATTGGCGAAATCCGTGACAGGGAAACTATGGAGCATGCACTCGAATTTGCCGAAACCGGTCACCTCTGTCTGGCCACCTTACATGCCAATAATGCTAATCAGGCACTGGAACGCATTATCAATTTCTTCCCGGAAGAGATGCATCCGCAAGTATGTCTGAATCTGGCCATGAATCTGAAAGCACTACTGTCACAGCGTCTGGTTAAAACACCGGATGAAGCACGACTGCCAGCTATCGAAATCCTCATCAACACCCCGCGCATCTCTGATCTGATTGGTAAATGGTCCATTTCTGAAATCAAGGAGTCCATGGCTGCAGGTAAAAATTATGGCATGCAGACATTTGATCAATCACTGCAAGCGTTATGGATGCAAGGTGTGATTACGGAAGACGAAGCACTGCGAAACGCCGATTCAGTCAACAATCTCCGACTACAGATCAAAATGGTGAATCTCAAAGATTCCGGTGGTGATCTCAATGACATGGATCAACTCTCCCGTGGCGTTGATACGCCGGAATTGAAAATATAATGCAATTTTTTGTCATCCGAGCGAATCATTAAACCATGCCGCAAACGCGCCATCTCATCGATAATCTGCTTCAGGTAGCCAATAATAATGGTGCCTCAGATCTGATTGTGCGCACAGGTGACCGCATTCGGATGCGTATCGCTGGTGACATCATTACTGTTCCACAAGATAAAGTAAGTGCTCCTGATCGTGCTCAAACCATTGACATGGTGCAGCATCTGATTCGCCATCATGCAGAAAAAACCGATATTGAATGCATCAATAATCTCGATTTTCATTACACACTGGAAAACACCTCTCATTTTCGCATTCATGTACTGCGCACCAACAATAATTTTGGCATCGTGGCCCGTCTGATCCCTCAACACATCCCCGCTTTTGAGCAACTTCGCCTGCCGCCTGTATTTGAACAGATCACCCAGTACCGTAATGGTATCATTCTCATGGCCGGTGCAGCAGGAAGTGGCAAAAGCACCACACAAGCCGCTATGTTAAATCACATGATACAGCAACGCCCGGTACATGCCGTCACCCTCGAGGACCCTATAGAGTTTCGTTACAGCACCGAACATAAAGGTACGGTAAGCCAACGTGAAATCGGTACCGATGTAATTAGCTACAAACAAGGCCTCATAGATGCCTTGCGAGAAACACCGGATGTTATTGTTGCGGGTGAAGCACGCGGGCGTGAAGAGATTCAACTTGCACTGGAAGCATCTGAAACAGGACATCTGGTGATGGCAACGGTACATGCGACTACAGCTGTAGGCACCATGCAGCGCATCATGGCCTCATTTGGTCTTGATGAGCAAGCCGGTCTTCGCGAACGATTATCGGAAAATTTACGGGCCATTGTGGTACAAAAACTGATTCCCATGCAATCGGGCAAAAAACGTATTGTTGCACAGGAGATCATGATCAAAAACTCAGTGATCAGGCATTTTATTCTCGATCCATTACAATGGGGGGATATCCCGCGCGCCATGGAAGAGGGTCACAATCTATACGGATCTCAAAGTTTTGATCAGCATCTGCAGCAACTTGTTGAAGGCGGTCTGATAACGTATGAAAATGCTTTACCCAACGCTATTTTTCAAGAGGATTTTGCCATGCGCCTGGGGCGTGTATGAGCAGCCAGAGAGGCTCCCCTGGGGGACGAATAAGGCAACAAATACCCGTTACCGCTATTGAGCAGACAATAGCGGCGGATACAGATAGAAATAACCGAGATTGTAGAAGCAGTGCAACAGAATAGAGGGTAATAACCAGCCATCATAACGGTCTCTGAAATAGCCGAATAGCAGCGATGGCACGAACACCAGTAGTGCCATTAACGGTGCATGATAAAAAAGATGCATGGCGACAAACAGCGCACTGGTCACCATGTTTGCTGAGCTGATCTTAAGAAGGCAACAACGCCCCCACTCCTTCTCCATAAACCAACCCTGCAACCAGCCACGAAAGACGATCTCTTCCAGCAGAGGTTGAACAGATACCAGTGACAGAAACAACCACAGATCGAGCAACACCCACTCAAATGATAGTCCCGGTGAATCCAGCCACAATAGTCCCGCCCAAAGCAGAGGCGCAGCTATGATAGCCAGAATATATTGCCAATCAGTCAGGAGCTTATTCAGTCGGACAATCATCTCTTCTATTCAGCTCTGGCCCTTAATCATATTGCCAGTTAATACCGGCAGTTATAGAGATGTCCTGCGTCGTTACCTGAGTGATATTTTCAACAATGGCCAGATTCCAACCCCAACCATCTGAGGTGATACCCCGCAGACCAAAAGTAATGAGGAATGGTGAATGATCCAAATTATCAATAAAACTTCGATAGGGTGACAGTCCACCCTGCGCTTGCACAATAAATGCGACCGTCTCAAACAACTGATAAGCACCGGCAACCGATCCGCGCATATAGGTCTGTTTGTAATGCAGACCAGGCTCATCACTGGCAAATGGTTTAATTAGCCACCCTTCTATATGCGCAGACCAGTCCCCCTGCTGCAATGATGAGACAAGCCCTACTGCAATATCCGCAGCACCACTGCCCCAACCGCGTGATTTTGACGCAGTCGGCAATTTCACTGCTGCCAGTGCCGCTATAGCCCAATGCTGATTGCCAGCCAGACGGTAACGCGTAGAGAGTTCAACATTTCCAGGCTCCCATCGGTTCCTGGCTTGCCATTGTGCCCCTTGATTATGATTCAACGCATAGGAGAAACTGTTATTGGGGCGATACTGGCGTCCACCATTGGGCATCTTGAACCAGTCATGAAAGGTTTGAATGGCATCATCGAAAATGCCACTGGAAGGCACAATAAGTGGTGCCCGCACAGACAATTCCAAACTGTCACTCAGTGCAAAACGAATAACCGGATCGAGAACATACAATTCCATATCGATCAACAGCTGTGCATTGGGCCGCTGATCAAACAGATTCAAGGTGGCATAATGTTGATTCAACGCGAATGACCATGATTGCTCATACGTCCTTAATGCAGAATCCGGTGTCGGATCAAAGAATCGCATCATGGCCGGATCAAGGCGGACTCTTATACACATCTACGAGCCAACGAGACAAAGGCGAAGATCGAAGACCGTCTTCTGCTAGAAAAAAACACAA
>CAYZJL010000122.1:0-6134 GCA_964478615.1 uncultured Zetaproteobacteria bacterium | reverse complement strand
CAGCTGCCCGAAATAGGGGCTTTGCTGCCCGATTACCTGAAATCCTATGCAGACAAACCGGTGCTCACCGATGCCAAAGAGTTTGATGGTGTAACGGGCCTGCGTCAGGAGAAGCTGGCGATATTAGCGACACGACCGGGTACATTTATCCTCCCTCCTATCGATATCCCATGGTGGAACAGCGAAACAGAGACCATGCAAACCGTTAGTCTGCCAGCACGCACCTTCAAAGTGTTGCCTGCTCCTGTAGATGTGAACCAGGCGGCCAATAGCGCACCAACAACAGTCTCACCTGCAGAGACACCAATCAAAGAAGTCCATCATCAACAGGGCGATCAGCAGATTGGTTTGTGGTGGAAATGGATTGCCCTGCTCTCAACGCTTGGCTGGTTGATTACTCTGATCTGGTTGTATCGCAAATCGACCCGTGATCCTCAACAGGCTTTGAACGACAGCCTCACAACAGCTGATATGAGCAGCGTCAAACAGGCTATTGCAGAGGCATGTAGAGAACATCAGGCGAAAGCCTGTGAACAAGCCCTGCTGAACTTTGCCAGTGTGCAATGGGCTGATGAAACCATCACCAGTCTCGCGGCATTGGCCAATCATTGCGATACTGATCTTGAAAAAGAGATCAATGCACTTGAGCTAAAGCTGTATAGCAATCAAGCCAATGCGAACGGGCAAGCATGGCAAGGCGAGCAGCTGCTATCAGCATTTGAACATGCACTATTCACAACAGATGCTGAAGCATCGCAATCAGACCACAAAGCCTTACCAAGTCTATATCCTGAATAATATGTAAAGTACATGCGGATAAAGTGGTGCCGCTCAGAATTACAGTGCTGAGAACAGACCCTGCAGAGCCAGACCGGCAGTAAACACGGCTCCGACATAATGGGAGAGAATAAAGAACTCAAAACCCCAGTGCTCACCACAACGCATCAATCGGCCACCCAGCATCAGCTGCAGGATCATTGCCGTCCACCAGGCCAGACCGACCCAGAAACCACCGATAATATATGCAGCTACTCCAAGCAGCATAATATTCATAAACCCAAGAACCAGAATGGCTGGAATCGCTGCTTTTCCGAAGAAAATCGCCGTTGATTTCACACCGATTTTTTTATCATCCTCACGATCAGATAGCGCATAAGCCGTATCATACGATAACGACCAGCACACATTGGCAAAAAAAAGTATCCACGGAATGGGCGTAAAGATATCACCGGTTTCCGCCGCCCAGGCCATAATTGCGCCCCAGCCAAAGGCCATGCCGAGCCACGCCTGAGGAAAGTGGGTATAACGCTTCATGAATGGGTAGAGACTAGCCAGCACTGCTCCAATCACCGCCAATACGATCACATAAGCAGAGGTCTGCGCCACCAGCAGCAGCGCCAATAACAACATGACCACAAAACCGATCAGAGCAGCTCCCGGTGCAATCTTGCCTGCTGCAATGGGGCGTTCTTTGGTGCGTTCAACGAGTGGATCGAATTTTCTGTCGGCAAAATCATTGATCACACAACCGGCAGAGCGCATCAGCACCACGCCACCAACAAAGATCATAACATTTTTTAGACTTGGACGACCACCCGATGCAGCCAGCAAGCCCCACAAGGTTGGCCACAATAGCAACCAGTAACCAACGGGGCGATCAATACGTAAGAGTTTAACCCAGTCACTGAAACTACCAACAGGTGAGAACGTCATGAGCCGATTAGAGCCTGTAACGGCGGCTGGTTGTTTCGATGCGCGCCCACATAATGGGATGAAACACTTCCACCACCAGCGCCTGCACACCGGATGGCGAACGCAACACAGAACGCCTGGCCCAACGGCCTTGATGTAGCCCCTCACCCTGCATTTGTGCCACGCTGAGATCTGAACGTGCCAGGGATAGTCCACGATCAAGTAACAGGTTAGCCAGCGGCCGCACCCCCTCTTCCAGATCAGCGATCAGATCGGCAGGCAGGGTTTCCAATGGTAATACGGACTCGGCATCAAACAGCACCGACCCACGGTGCATTAAGGATACCTGACGTCGTAAAACAGGAACCTCATCTTCACACCCCAGCAACGAACCTTCACCCGGTTTAGTAAGATCGACAAACTGATCATGCAGCTCCACGTCCACGCGAATGCCAAAGTGGCGTTCCAAAAAGCGGGTCAATGAACCCGCTGTGGTCAAGATTGCACCAGCATCGCGGCTAAGCCCCACATCTGCCGGTTTCCAGTAGCGTATGGATTGCCAATCTTGGGCTTCTAAATCTCCAAAAAACATGCGCGCATAATGAACCCAGTCGCCTAAGGGTCAAGGTATTGCATCACTCCTACATCAAAAAATAGAAATTGATATTGCATCAGACCGATAAATCAGGCCGAATCGCACTTATGACTTGCCGCCTTTATATCAACCAGCCTCTTGAAACAGGGGCGTCTCTTACCCTGCCACCTGATCAAGCTCACTATCTGCGCAGCGTTATGCGCCTGAATGCCGGTGAAGAGGTGGTGCTATTTAATGGGCAAGGTGGTGAATTTCTCTGCACGATTGAACAACTGACCCGTGAGAACCCCGCTGTTTTCATCGCATCTCATGCTGAAGTGGATCGGGAGATGCCAACACGTGTGCATATCGTGCAGGCCGCTTGCCGCAGTGAAAAAATTGAATCGGTACTGCAAAAAGCCACCGAACTTGGTGCAGCAAGCTTCACCATTGTACGCAGTGAACGCAGCACCCTGAAACTTGTTGGCCCAAAATTAGAAAAACGTCTGCGGCGTTGGCAGAGCATTGTCATTGAAGCCGCTGAACAGAGTGGAAGAACAGTTGCCCCTGAAGTAAACTGGATCAATATGTTGCATGAGACACCAACACAGGGGCTCTGTTTCACCCTCCACCCGGAGCCCGAAGCAACGAGCTGGAAAGAACAACACGACGCGATGTTAAAAGCGGACCATATTACGCTCGCCATCGGCCCCGAAGGCGGCTGGAGCAACAGGGATATCGATACACTCAACACAGCTGGTTTTAACTGCCTCACCTTCGGCCCGCGCATCATGCGCACCGAAACCGCAGCCCCTGCCCTACTCGCCGCCATTCAATCACGCATTGATACCTAACGAACCCAGCGCTTGATGTCGTAGATCTCACACACTATCCAGCGACACGCTTATGAGGCTCCCAGGTGAAGGCCTGAGTCGCTTTTTTACGCCTTAAAACACGAAAAGCATCTGTTCATTTGGGATAGAGCTTTAAATCTTCGCCTTCATATGTACCTTTCGCCACCATTCAACACCATCATGAACCACAAAAGAGAGACTTATGAGCACACCTGATGACTTAACTATCGACTATGAAGAGAACGGCATTCTGACTACCAAACAGCTGGATAAAGTGATCTTAAGCAAAGGTGCATGGACAACCATTCTCTTTCGCTATCAGAGCTGGGTGAGTGCTAGTGAATCGTACAGTGAAGACAAGTTCACTATACGCCGATACCAGAAACGTAACGGTGAATACACACCGCGTTCAAAGTTCAATATCACCAACGCCAAGCAGGCCAAAATGATTATTGCTACGCTGCAGGAGTGGACTGACGAAAAATAACAACGCGGCTACGTTAAACCGGCGTAGTGATTTATTGAGATATTGATAACAGACTGGAAAACAACCAGGAGCCTTACCTTTGGTTATTCCGGCTTATTGTTCGGGGTGGTAAACTCAATAAAAATATCTTTGGTATCCGGTGCAATGCGACTGACGCCGTCCTCCAGAGAGCGACGAATATCATCCAGCTTTCGCATAAAACGAATAGCATGGGTGACCTCTTCCAGGCTCATATCTGCAAAAATAGACTCTTCACGCAACTCTATTTCGGCCATCAACAGCGTTGCTTTAGGTGATAATACGATGCTGTTGACCCGGGCAACATGCTGCACCTGATGATCTGCCTGCCACACTTTCAGGGCGATCGCATCCACTTCACGATTGGAATGATTGAGCAGATACTTGCGGTTCATAGCGGCAAGATAAAACGCCAAACCTCCCATCATCAGGCCAATACAGATCGCGGCAATGCCATCAAAAATCGCTGATCCGGTCCAGGCTGCCAGCCCCATACCAATGCCTGCTACCGCCAAGCCTAGAATGGCAACAGAATCTTCAATCAATACTGCTAATGTGGTCGGATCACGTGTTTCAACCAGATAGGTTCTGAAAGATTTACCCACTTCACGGGCTTGCCGTTTGAACTCAGACAGTGCCACAAGAAACGAATAACCTTCCGCAATAAAGGCAAAACCCAGTATCAAAAATGGAATCCAGGAAAACTCAGGCACATGCCCATCTTTAAGCTGCTCAACGGCATGCATCACCGTATAGACACAACCGAGAAAGAAGATCGTCACAGCCGAAATCAGATTCCAGAAATACTGTTCCTGCCCATAACCAAAGTGGTGGTCGGTATCAGCCTGACGCGATGAGCGCCGCAAGCCCAGATACAATAGCGCCTGATTGGCAGTATCAGCCAGCGAATGTACCGCCTCCGCCAACAGAGCACTGGAACCGGAAACGGCAAAACCAAAAAACTTTGCCGTCATCACCAGGCTATTGGCTGCAATCGCCGTTAGTACTGTCTTCGTTGACCCATGAGACATGGAATGAAACCTCCTGTTGCGTTAAGCTGGCCGCATGTGGTCATACCAACACCAGCACTTCAGTGTCCATCAGCTGCCCGTCTTAAGAGACAACTATATCTACCTGATCGAAGCGCACAGTTCTGATGCACTGATTGTTATCGATCCGGCAGAAGCTGTGGCTGTTCGGCGAGCCTGTAAAGCACTGGGTAAAAAACTGACGCATATCTTCAACACCCACCACCATTGGGATCATACCGATGGCAACCTCCAGCTCAAACAACATTTCGATTGCCAGATCATTGGAGCCAAGCATGATGCATCGCGTATTCCCGGCATTGACCTCAAGGTAAACGATCTTGATACGCCTAAGATTGCAGGACTCACGATCCGGGTGATTGAAGTACCCGGCCATACCAGTGGCCATATCGCTTTTGTTATTGATGATGCACTGTTTTGTGGTGACACCCTGTTTGGCGCCGGTTGTGGCAGGCTGTTTGAAGGTACTGCGGCACAGATGTGGAGTAGCTTATGCAGGCTGACCACACTGGATGAGGCCACAAAAGTCTATTGTGCACATGAATATACCATGACCAATCTCGATTTTGCCTCGCTTATTGATGCTGATAACCCAGCCCTGCTTCAACGTATGCAAAGCGATGCTCTACTGCGCCAGCAAGGCCTGCCAACCATCCCTTCATCTATTGCCATGGAGGTCGCCACCAATCCTTTTCTCAGGCCCTTGGATGCACACTTCTGTGCACGCTACGCCTCGCAATACAACATAGCAGCAAACGATGCGCTCACGCTGTTCACAGAGATCAGGTTAAGAAAAGATCAATGGTGATCAAATCTTGGGGAGTAACAGAGGTCGATTCCCGGGGCATAACAGGGTGATACGTGCAGCTATTTTCCACCGCGCAGAATCAATGCGTGTTTGGAGATAATAGAATCCATCTCCCTCACCTGAGATTGACTGACCGCATCAAATTGGATGCCGATACCACCCTCCACTTTACGCACCACATGACCGGCCAACTTGAGCGGATTTGGTGCGGAAATGAATGTCAGAACCAGATCCACAGCTTCACCGAGTTCAAAAGCGGCTGGCGTTTCAATGAAAACCCCCGTACTGCTGACATCGCGGGCATGGCCATAGTGACTACCGTTTTTCGACTCAAAGTTAAGTAATTCGGTATAGGGTTCACGCGGGGAGTGGCGTACGTCGGGCCTCCATGAAGCCAGCAGATCAAGTAGCTGCTGCTGCTTCTCATTCGGCAATTGCTGTGCAATGCCGGCAAGCTTCTCAATAATCTCTTCAGGTATCGGCTTCATAGTGGGGACTGTAGCAGAAAAAGTGACCTGTTTGGAAGAGTTACCCCATAAGGCACAGGAATTTATCTGTCATCATGCTATTTCGGACATCTCTCCAAGCCAATAAAGCGCTGGCTATCTCTCAATTCTGGTAATTTTAGAACCTTCAAAGGTAAGATTATACA
>CAYZJL010000121.1:0-6331 GCA_964478615.1 uncultured Zetaproteobacteria bacterium | reverse complement strand
AACAGTCAAATCATCAGTGGAGAAGTCTCTTCACTTTCGCTAGTCTGCGCTCCCTTTTCGCTCTGGGGAGAGTGATTTATACGTTTTATGCCATCAGGCAAGCATGTTCAAGCACACGAGTGTTAGCTTTTCCTCTGTGTTGCGAACCAATGAGGATAGATTAGATGAGTCGTTTATCAGATGTAATTCGCAAGCCCGCCAAACAGGGACTATACGACCCGAAGCATGAGCATGATGCATGCGGTGTTGGTTTTGTTGCCCATATTAAAAATGAAAAAAGCCATGATATCGTTGAGAAGGGCCTGGAAATTCTTGAGCGCCTAACTCACCGAGGTGCAGCAGGTGCCGACCCACGCGAAGGTGATGGCGCAGGTATTCTATTACAGATTCCTCACCAGTTTTTTGAAGCAGTCACCTCCGATCTGGATTTCGATTTGCCAGCTGCAAGCTCATATGGTGTAGGCATGATCTTCCTCCCTCAGGATGAAGAGTACCGTCAATCCTGTCAGGATATTATTGAAAAAGCTGTGACTGATGAAGGGCAAACACTGCTAGGCTGGCGTGATGTGCCAACCGACGCTATTCGTGCTGACCTGCCGGAAAGTGTATGTGCATGTGAACCTGTTATTCGCCAACTGTTTGTTGCTCAGGGTGAAGCCTGTGCAAATCAGAATGCCTTTGAACGCAAGCTGTTTGTTATCCGTAAAGTGGTCAGCAATGCTGTTGCAACACTGGGCGTGGATGATGCTGCCAACTTCTATACCGCATCACTTTCCAGCCGTACTATTGTATATAAAGGTATGTTCCACTCGCATCAGGTATCGCCGTATTATGAAGATCTTCGCGATGCCCGCATGACGTCTGCGCTGGCACTGGTACATCAGCGTTTCTCTACCAATACATTCCCTTCATGGGAGCTGGCACATCCATTCCGCATGATGGCGCATAATGGTGAGATCAATACCGTACGCGGCAATATCAACTGGATGAATGCACGCCGTCACTCCATGCAATCTAAGCTGCTAGGTGGTGATCTGGAAAAGCTCTGGCCTATCAGTAACGAAGGTCAGTCCGACACTGCCTGTTTTGATAACGCGCTGGAACTGCTGGTCGCTGGAGGTTATTCGTTAGCACATGCTGCTATGTTGATGATTCCTGAAGCATGGGCTGGCAACAAACAGATGGATGAGACGCGCCGTGCTTTTTACGAGCATAATGCCGCGCTGATGGAACCGTGGGATGGCCCTGCCGCCGTTGCCTTTACCGATGGTCGTCAGATTGGTGCGACACTGGATCGCAATGGTCTGCGTCCTACCCGTTATCTGGTTACTGAAGATGGTCTGGTGCTAGGCGCATCAGAAATGGGTGTGCTGGATATTCCGGAAGAGAAAATCATCAAGAAATGGCGTCTGCAACCGGGAAAAATGCTACTGATTGATCTGGAAGAAGGTCGCATCATTGATGATGCCGAGATCAAAACAGAGCTTTCTAAAGCCAAACCATATCAGGAGTGGCTGGCTAAAACCCAGATTCAACTGGAAAGCCTGCCCCAAGAGGTTGCTCCACAGACACCTGACCATGATACCATGCTGCACCGCCAGCAATCCTTTGGTTACACCCAGGAAGATATCAAATTCCTGATGACACCCATGGCTGTTTCCGGTCAGGAAGGTACCGGCTCCATGGGTAACGACAGCCCACTGGCTGTACTCTCTAACCGTGCCAAACCACTATACAACTACTTCCGCCAGCTCTTTGCACAGGTGACTAATCCACCGATTGACCCGATTCGTGAAGAGATGGTCATGAGCCTGACCTCCATCATTGGCCCACGCCCTAACCTGCTCGGTCTTGAAGAGAGTGAACCACAGCTGCGTCTGGAAGTGCATCAACCGATCCTCTCCAATGTGGACGTGGAAAAGATTCGTCATATCGATCAGTACACGGACAATCGCTTCCGAGCCATCACCCTCTCCTCCTGTTATGCCGTGGATCAGGATGCCTGTGGTATGGAAACAGCCATTAAAGAGCTGTGTCAACAGGCTGAGCAGGCTGTTCGTGATCACTACAATATTATCATTATCTCTGACCGTGGCATGAACGCAGAGAATGTCGCTATCCCCGCCCTGCTGGCCACCTCTTCGGTCCACCATCATCTGATTCGTACCGGACTGCGTACAGAAACAGGTCTGGTCGTAGAAACAGGCTCTGCCCGTGAAAACCATCACTTTGCCTGCCTGGCTGGTTTTGGTGCTGAAGCGATCAACCCGTACCTGGCCCTTGAAACACTGGTGGATATGAAACGACAGGGGCAGTTGCCGGATGATCTCTCTAATGAAGAAATCCAGACGCGTTATATCAAAGCCATTGGTAAAGGACTGTTCAAGGTCATGTCCAAAATGGGCATCTCTACCTACCAGTCCTATTGCGGCGCACAGATCTTCGAAGCTGTAGGTCTATCATCCGACTTCATCGCAACATATTTCACAGGCACTGCATCTCAGATCGAAGGCGCAGGCCTGACCGAAATTGCTCAGGAGGCGACACAGCGCCATATCGATGCCTTCCGTGGTGTCATGATCTACAAAAACGCACTGGATGTCGGTGGCGAGTACGCATGGCGTGCGCGTGGCGATGTTCACACATTGACCCCTGAAACCATTGCTAAAGTACAGCATGCAGTAAGAACATCTAACTATGCATTGTATAAAGAGTATGCTGACATCATTAATGATCAGTCCGGCAAACTAAAAACACTACGTGGCCTGTTCCAGTTCAAGACTGCCACATCTATCGCTTTGGACGAAGTTGAACCGGCCAGTGAAATTGTAAAACGCTTTGTTACCGGTGCCATGTCATTTGGTTCCATCTCACATGAGGCACACAGTACCCTGGCCATCGCTATGAATCGTCTAGGTGGCAAATCCAATACGGGCGAAGGTGGTGAAGAACCCGCTCGCTTTAAAACGCTGGAAAATGGCGACTCCATGCGCTCTGCTATCAAGCAGGTTGCATCGGGTCGATTTGGTGTGACTGCAGAATACCTGGCCAATGCTGATCAGATTCAGATCAAGATGGCTCAGGGTGCAAAACCGGGTGAAGGTGGCCAACTGCCAGGCCATAAGGTTGACCAGCGTATTGGTCGGGTGCGTCACTCCACCCCTGGTGTGGGCCTGATCTCTCCGCCACCGCACCATGATATTTATTCTATTGAAGATCTGGCGCAGCTGATCTTTGATCTCAAAAACACCAATCCTGCTGCTGATATTTCAGTCAAACTGGTATCCGAGATCGGTGTTGGAACAGTTGCTGCCGGTGTGGTCAAAGCACACGCTGATCATGTCGTCATTGCCGGTCACGATGGTGGTACCGGTGCATCACCGCTGACTTCGATTAAACATGCAGGTTCTGCATGGGAGTTAGGATTAGCTGAAACACAGCAGACACTGGTACTGAACCGCCTGCGTGGCCGCACTATATTGCAGGCCGATGGACAGATGCGTACAGGTCGCGATGTTGTTATTGCTGCCCTGCTGGGCGCTGACGAAGTCGCATTCGGCACCATCGCACTGATTGCCGAAGGTTGTATCATGATGCGTAAATGTCATCTCAACACCTGCCCAGTCGGTGTTGCCACTCAGGATCCTGAACTGCGCAAGAAGTTTGTCGGCAAGCCTGAAGATGTGGTGAACTTCTTCATGTTCCTGGCTGAAGAAGCACGTGAAATCATGGCAGAGCTCGGTTTCCGCAGCTTTGCAGAGATGATTGGCCGCGCTGATATGCTCGATACCAACGAAGCGCTTAAACACTGGAAATCTGAGGGCTTAGATCTCTCCCCTATCCTGCATCTGGTTGAAGCAAATGGTACATCTGTTTCTCATACCGACTCTCAGGATCACGGTCTGGAAAAACTGATCGACAACAAACTGATCGAACAGGCAAAACCAGCACTGGATAACAAAGCACCGGTTGTGATTGAAACGCCAATCTGCAATGTAGATCGCAGTTTCGGCACCATGCTATCCGGTGAGGTGGCCAAACGTTACGGCCATGCAGGACTGGCTGATGATACCATTGCCATTAAAGCTAAAGGTACTGCAGGACAGTCGCTCGGCGCATGGTTGACGCGTGGTATATCGATTGATCTAGCCGGTGAAGGCAACGATTATGTCGGTAAGGGGCTCTCCGGTGGCCGCATCGCAATTTATCCACCGGCAGAATCCAATCTTATAGCCGAGGAAAATATCATTGTCGGCAACACTGTACTGTTCGGTGCTGTTGAAGGTGAGTGTTATTTTAACGGCGTGGGTGGTGAACGTTTTGCAGTACGCAACTCAGGTGCCGTAGCTGTTATTGAAGGTGTTGGTGACCACGGCTGTGAATATATGACCGGTGGTACCATTGTTGTGCTCGGTGACACCGGCCGCAACTTCGCAGCGGGTATGTCAGGTGGCATCGCTTATGTACTTGATCCTGATGGTACGTTTGAGAGCCGTTGTAATATGGCACAGGTGGCACTCGAACCGATTGCATCTGAAGCCGATGCGCTGGAAGCGCTGGATCATCAAGGACCGGATCTGGAAACGCATGGCCGTGTGAATATTAAACACACACTGAGTCAGAATGATCAAAAGATTCTGCGCACACTAATCCAGCGTCATCTGCATTATACCAACTCTGCCGTCGCTAAGCGGATACTGGATAACTGGAGTGACTACATTGGCCAGTTCGTCAAAGTCATTCCGGTAGATTACCGTCGTGCACTTGCAGAGATGGAAGCTGAAAAAACAGCAGAAGCTAAGGAGAGTGCAAATGGGTAAGGCAACCGGATTTAAAGAACATGCTCGCGAAAACCTGAGCTATGCACCGGTCGCAGACCGCATTGTACATTTCAAAGAGTTTTCCAAGTTGCCTGAGGATATGTCCACCCAGGGCGCTCGCTGCATGGATTGCGGTATCCCTTTCTGTCACAACGGTTGCCCTGTCAATAATATCATCCCGGATTGGAATGATGCGGTATATCATGACAATTGGCGTGAAGCGCTGGAGGTATTGCACTCCACCAACAACTTCCCTGAATTTACCGGTCGTATCTGCCCAGCTCCCTGTGAAGAGGCATGTACGGTTAATCTGATTGGTGATGCCGTTTCGATCAAAAACATCGAGCTCTCCATCGTGGAAAAAGGCTGGCAGGAAGGCTGGATCACACCTCAGATTCCAGCCCACAAAACCGGCAAGCGCGTCGCTATTGTTGGTTCAGGCCCTTCCGGTATGGCTGCTGCTCAACAGCTTGCTCGTGTTGGTCATGATGTGGTGGTGTTTGAAAAGAATAATCGCATCGGTGGCCTGATGCGTTACGGTATCCCGAACTTCAAGTTTGAAAAATCGGTCATTGATCGTCGTATGTCCCAGATGCGTGCGGAGGGTGTGGAGTTCCGCGTCAATTCTGCTGTTGGTGATAATGTCGATGCAAAAGAGCTGCTGAACCGTTTTGATGCTGTGGTTCTCACCGGTGGCTCTGAGAAACCTCGTGATCTACCCATACCAGGTCGTGATCTAAAAGGTGTACATTTCGCCATGGAATTCCTGACCAAGAATACCCGACGTGTGCTTGGTGATGATATTCCTGAAGAGGAGTTCGTATCAGCTGATGGTAAACATGTTGTGGTGATCGGTGGTGGTGATACAGGTTCTGACTGTATTGGTACGTCTGTCCGTCACGGTGCTGCATCTGTAACCCAGATTGAGATTATGCCAAAACCGGAAGCGGTGCCAAACAAGTTGATCACATGGCCTAACTGGCCGATGAAACTGCGCACTTCCACGTCTCAGGAAGAGGGTTGTGATCGCGATTGGGAAGTTTCCACCAAACGTTTCATCGGTGATAAAGATGGCAATCTTCAGGCTGTTGAATGTGTGCGTGTTGAATGGACTCAGGAGAATGGCCAGTGGAAACTGAACGAAATCGAAGGTTCTGAATTCGAATTACCTGCGCAGCTTGTAACACTGGCTATGGGTTTTGTGCATCCTGTGCATGAAGGCATGCTTGAAGATTTAGGTGTCGAAAAAGACGGTCGCGGTAACGTAGCAGCCGACGACTCCGATTACGCTACTAGCATCGATAAAGTGTTTGCTGCTGGTGATATGCGTCGCGGCCAGTCCCTTGTGGTCTGGGCTATCCGTGAAGGCCGTCAGTGCGCACGTGCGGTCGATGAGTTTCTGATGGGCTCAACTACCCTGCCGCGCTAAAGAATAATCAAAAAAAGGGCTGCATTCGCCAAGCCATTTACTTGACGAGTTGAAAAAAACACCACCTGACGGATCCACGTCA
>CAYZJL010000120.1:0-6365 GCA_964478615.1 uncultured Zetaproteobacteria bacterium | reverse complement strand
CTCTGGACAGGGTGATATTCCCGAGGGCTATGAACACTGGATTATTAAGTTTGATGGTGTGGATGATATCGAGCTAGGTCAGTCCTGCAGTTATGGACGCATTGAATATGCTTATTATTTGATGGCAAAAGCGGCTGGTATTGTGATGACGGATTGCCGTTTGCTGGCAGAGGGTGGGCGTGCTCACTTTTTAACCAGACGCTTTGATCGTGTGCAGGGTAAAAAGATTCACATGCAGTCACTCTGCGCGATTGCGCATTATGATTTCAATATGGCTGGTGCATACAGCTATGAACAGGCATTTATGGAAATGAGAAAATTGAAGTTGAGCAAAGCCGACGCGGAGCAGCAATATCGACGTATGGTGTTTAATGTGATTGCGCGCAATCAGGATGATCATACGAAGAACATTGCATTTTTAATGACACAAGACTGGCAGTGGAAATTATCACCTGCTTTTGATGTGACCTATTCACACAATCCAGCCGGAAAATGGACGAATCAGCATCAGATGAGTGTTGCTGGAAAACGTGATGAATTTACACGCCAGGAGCTGATGGACGTTGGAAAATTGATCAGTCTAAAACAACCGGCAAGGGTGATTGATGCTGTACGTCGCTGGGGTAAGTTTGCAAAGCAAGCCAATATCCCGACAGAAATCACTATGGATATCGAACGCCATCATCGGATTTTATTGTAACAAAACTAGCCAGCGTGTATTTAAATGAACGGATCGAACTTAAACCATGCCCTATTCATAATGAGTCTACATCCTGATAATTTTCACAACGTTGTCGCTTTCATAAATATGATAGACAATGCGGTCAAGAAATAACTTCTGTGTCCAATCATTGATCTTGGCTTGATCTGACTAAGTTTACTTGTAGTAGTTTGCAATATCGTTTGTCTGGACTAAGTTTGCTCTGCCATACCGACAGACCCAATAGTCGTTTACAACAATATCACCTGAGCACCGGGAAATAACAGATGTTAACAAGCAAACTCAACATTATACAGATTGTACGCCGCTATGGTCCGGTTGGCGGCATGGAGCGCTATGTCTGGGAACTGACTAAAGAGCAGGCTGCTGCCGGCCACGATATTACCGTCTTGTGTGAAGAGGTCTGTGCAGAGCAAGCACCGGATGGTGTAGAAGTCATAACCTTTGGTAAGATCAGAAAGAAACCACGCTGGCTGGCACATCTCAGGTTTTCACGACGTGTTTCAAACTGGATCGAAGCGAACCCGGATCTATCTGCTGATCATGGCCGAATTATCCATAGTCATGAACGCACCAATGTGCACCAGTTCACCACTTTTCACGGCCCCCCTTTTGCGCAGGTACAAGACAAACCATTTTGGAAACGCATTTCACTACGCATTTTGGCCAACCTCTATCTTGAGAAACGAGAGCTGTGCGGCCCACAAGTCAAAGCAGTGATTCCCAATTCAACACTTATTGCCGATGCACTGCTGCATTATTATCCTGATCTTGTCAAAACGCTGACTCTCCCGATCACACCGGGAGTGGCCAATATTACACCTCGTCCTGATCGCATTGTTGAAAACAATGCGGGTGTCATTGGTTTTGTCGGTAAAGAGTGGAAACGCAAAGGCTTGGATATCGCAGTAGAGATTGTGGCTGAATTACGTCACCAACGCCCTAATTTAACGCTTATTGTTGCTGGCCCCGCTCCTGATGATATTCGCCATCTGTTTCGGGGATGGCCTGTAGATAGTTTTCAACTGTTAGGTGAAACCGATTCTGCCCCACTCTATGCACAGTTCGATCTACTATTGCATCCTGCACGTCAGGAGCCTTATGGCATGGTGATAGCAGAAGCCAGAGCTGCAGGTGTGCCCGTTCTTGTGTCGCATACTTGTGGCATCGCAGATGAACTTGATGATGGCTCTGTATTGGCTGGTGATGCAACGACCACAGAATGGGCTAAAGCTTGTGAAAAGCAGATTGGCAGGATATCAAAAACAGTGATCAGAGATTGGCAAGCTGTCGCACAGGATCAAATCGCCTGTTATCTACACAGGCTAAATGAACGCTAATCACTGCTCCCTGAACGTCTGGCCAAGCTATGTACGATAAATTGATGCAGCATACTTATTGAAGCACCGACTTGTGAGAAGAATTTGGGCAAACGATCCGCTTCTGCGCGTTTCCACAGATAGATGCCTCCCAATAATAAAATGACCTGCTCCAACCACATGCTCCAGCCGGGAAACAAGCCCTGATTCACTTGTCTATGGAATAGCAGTTGCAGATTATAAATGATCACCAACAGGGCGATGCCGGCAATCATGGAACCAGCCTTGCCAGAGCGCTTTTGGGTCAATGACAATGGCAAGGCAAAAAAGAACAGCACCAACACCGTAGTCGGCAACAGCAGACGGCGATTCCATTCGGCCAGTGCTCCAGCTGCATCTTTTTGCACAGCCGCCCGAAGCTCAACTGGAGTCATCATGGTAACGTGATCCGTTGAATTACGTTGTTGCCACTTACCATCGGAGACAGGAATCGCTACCTGATAACGGTCAAAGGATAACATACGCTGATCAGCACCCTGCCCTTCAAGACGAACACCATGGTTCATATGCAATTCAAGGTTATTTCCGCTCATTGCATTGCCGGTCATATCAAAACGGGCAGATTGGGCTGTATAAATCACCGATACACCATCCCGATGATCTTCCAGAATCACACCGTGATAAACACCATCTTCATCTTCACCATCGACATACACTGTCACCCCGTCAAAACCTTGCGTAAAACGTTGCGGAGAAAAGGTGATCACACCTTTAAGCGCATAAATTTTGGTAAGAATATTATTAAAGCCCAACTGTCCTTCGGGTAACAATACCATAGAGGTATACGTTAAAGAGCCCCACAGCAGCAGCACCAGTACAAAAAAACTGCGAAACATGCGTGTATAGGAGAGACCTGCTGCACGCAATACATCCATTTCACTACTCTCTTGTAACGATGCAATGGTATTCTGCATGGAGAGGAAAAAAGCCATCGGTACCGTAAGCAACAGAAAATATGGCATGGTCAGCGTCAATAGCTCGGCAATCAGAAACCAGGCCTGCCCACTGTCAGATACGGTGCCCAACAGTTTAAGTGTACGACCCAGCAATAGCACACCGAGCACCAGAATCAGGCCACCGGCAAACGGGCCAAGCCAGAGACGAAGCATGTAACGATCCAGTGTCATATCAGTTGATCACGTTATGGAGTTTCATTTCAGGCACACTAGCACCACCTAAAGGTGGATAAAATCAAATTACAGATTTGAGATAAAAACCGGTATGCGATGCAGGACAGCCAGCCACCTGTTTGGGTGTACCTGATACAACAATATTACCACCTTTATCACCACCTTCAGGGCCCATATCAACGATCCAGTCGGCTGTTTTAATCACATCAAGATTATGTTCAATCACAATCATGGTATTGCCGCGATCAACCAGAGCATGCAGTACATCGAGCAGTTTGGCGACATCGTGGAAATGTAAGCCGGTCGTTGGTTCATCTAGGATATACAAGGTATCACCGGTCGCTTTACGTGCCAGCTCTTTGGATAATTTGATACGCTGGGCTTCACCACCAGAGAGCGTAGTCGCAGACTGTCCAAGTTGAATATAACCCAGACCAACCTGTTGCAGGGTGGTTAAACGGTTTTTTAGCGGTGGAATATTAACAAAAAACGCCAGTGCCTCATCAACCGTCATGTGCAATACATCATCAATGGTTTTACCTTTGTAGCGTATATCGAGGGTTTCACGGTTATAACGTCTGCCCTGACACGATTCACAATGCACATAGACATCGGGCAAAAAGTGCATCTCAACCTTGATAATGCCATCACCCTGACATGCTTCGCAGCGGCCACCTTTCACATTGAATGAGAAGCGCCCCGCCTTATAACCACGCGCACGTGACTCCGGCACCTGGGCAAAAAACTCGCGAATCGGTGTAAACAGGCCTGTATACGTGGCTGGATTAGAACGCGGAGTACGACCAATCGGGCTTTGATCAATATCGATGATTTTATCAATCAAATCTGCACCAATAAGCTTGCGATGCTTACCTACCCGTTTTGTTTTCAAGCCTTTGGATAACGCCAAAGCCTTGAACAATGTGTCATTGGTTAAGGTGGATTTACCAGAGCCTGAGACTCCCGTAACGCAAGAGAAACGGGCAATTGGAAATAGCGCAGTCACATCTTGTAAATTGTGTTCATTCGCCCCTTCGACACCAAGCATGGCATGTTTTTTAATTACCTTTCTATATTTGGGTAACTTAATCTTTTTTCGACCGGACAAGTAATCGGAGGTTAATGTTTTTTGTTTGAGAATATCTGTTAACGAACCTTGCGCTACAATCTCACCACCATGTACGCCCGCTTCAGGCCCCATATCAATGACCCAGTCAGCCGTACGAATGGCATCTTCATCATGCTCAACAACAATCACAGAGTTACCCAGATCACGTAAGCGGCGTAATGTGCCCAATAAACGATCATTATCCCGTTGATGCAGGCCAATCGATGGTTCATCCAGAATATACAATACGCCAACAAGGGCTGAACCAATCTGGGTTGCCAAGCGAATGCGTTGCGCCTCCCCACCGGACAGTGTGCCCGATGTACGCTCCAGACTCAGATAATCCAGCCCTACCTCAATCATAAAGCCCAAACGTGATGAAATCTCTTCCAACACCTTTTCAGCAATCACCCTGTGTTGATCATTCAATTGTAAATTATTCACCCATGCCTGTTCATCACGCAATGGCATGGCCACAATTTCAGGCAATGATTTTCCAGCAATCCGTACAAAACGCGCTGCTTTGGTCAGCCTTGATCCATCACAAACAGGGCAAGCAATGGTGTTAATATATTTCGATAAAGCTTCACGTACATCATCCGATGTTGTTTCACGATAGCGCCGATCCAGATTGGGAATCACACCTTCAAATGGCCGTTCAACCACCCTATTCTGACCTGGTGTTGCATAGACAAAACGAACCTTCTTTCTACCGCTACCATATAAAAACACTTTCTTAGCTGCGTTACTCAAATCTTTAAATGGCGTGTCCATGCTCGCATCAATAAAGTCAGCCACCGCCTCCAAGGTCTGGCAATACATAAATGTTTCGCGCCCTGCCCATGGTTCAATGGCGCCATCAGCCATAGAGAAGCTACCATCAGGCACCACCAGTTGCGGGTCAAATACGGTTTTATTACCTAATCCATCACATGATGAACATGCTCCAACTGGTGAATTAAAAGAGAATAGTCTCGGCTCTATATCTGGATATGAGATACCGCAATCGGCACAGGCAAAACGTTCCGAAAAGACCCGCTCATCTTTACCCAACAGGGCAATCATCATGCCCTCACCATAACGCAAGGCCGTCTCAACCGAATCAGCCAGGCGAGTACGAATCCCTTCACGGATCACCAGCCTATCCACCACCAACTCGATATTGTGTTTAATATTTTTCTTAAGCGCTGGCACATCATCAAGCGCCATCACCTCACCATCAATGCGTACACGCACAAAGCCATCTTTGGCCGCCTGCTCCAACTCTTTACGAAACTCGCCTTTTCGACCCCGTGCAATCGGAGCCAATAGCTGTAACTTTGTCCCATCTTCCAACGCTTGCAATTGATCAATAATAACACTGGCAGGTTGTGAAGTAATCGCCTCACCACAGCCATAACAGTAAGGTTGACCAATGCGGGCAAACAGTAGACGCAGATAATCATACACTTCGGTGATTGTGCCAACGGTTGAACGTGGATTCTTGCTGGTGGTCTTTTGTTCAATTGAAATAGCAGGAGATAAACCTTCAATTGCATCCACATCTGGGCGTTCCATCACCCCTAAAAATTGCCGCGCATAGGCCGATAAGGATTCGACATAGCGCCGCTGCCCTTCGGCATAGAGGGTATCAAAAGCCAGACTGGACTTTCCAGAGCCCGATACACCGGTAATCACCACCAGTTTTTCACGCGGGATTTCCAGGCTGATATTTTTCAGATTATGTACCCGCGCCCCTTCGACCCGGATATGATTTGAACTCATCGTCAGTTATTTCAATTACATCTTCGGCATGCCCGGTGGCATTCCACCACCCATTCCTCCACCAAATTTACCCATCATCTGGCTCATCATACGACGGCCTTTGCCGCCCTTCATGCGCTTCATCATTTTCTGCATCTGTGCGAACTGTTTGAGCATACGGTTGATATCCGGCACGGTGGTGCCAGAACCGTTCGCAATGCGGCGTTTACGACTACCATTGATCAGCTTGGGATATTTTTTCTCTTTCGCGGTCATGGAATAGA
>CAYZJL010000119.1:0-6678 GCA_964478615.1 uncultured Zetaproteobacteria bacterium | reverse complement strand
GCATGTAATCATTCCATAGGACTTCAGCGATATCCGCCATGCCCATAGGTGCGCCCGGATGTCCGGAGTTTGCTTTCTGTACACTGTCCATCGCTAGTGCGCGAACGGCGTTGGCTAAATGTCTGCGGCTGCTATTACTCATGTGATTTCAATCCCCTTTTTATATTAATAATTAATCTTATCCAAACGATGAGGCGCGAACAATATAGATATATCTGTGCCTGCCAAATCAATACTTGTTACGCCACCCATAAGTAAAGCTTATGGGTGGCGCTTTATGTCTAAGTGTTCCTGCTGGCTTTAGACGTGTAGCGTGGTCTGAACGCGGCGAATATTGCCCACAGAACCAGATAATATAACGGTATCTGTTACCATGAATTTACCATCTACATCACTGCCAACTTTTACATGGTCAACATACTCACCGCTGGTCAGGCCAGTGGCAATGAACATGCAATCATCAGAGGTTACCAACTCATCACGTGTCAAGTATCTCTCTGTATCGATACCCTCTTTTTTACACAGTTCAATTTCAAAATCTTTTTGTGGAGCCATGCGGCCAAACATCTCAGCACCCATAGCACGTGCAGCACATGCAGTTACGATACCTTCTGGTGTGCCGCCAATGCCGAATAGAGCATCAGAACCCATGTTAAGCACAGCCTGAATCGCACCATTTACATCGCCATCGGTTGCTAGGCGTACTTTAGCACCACAAGCATAGATCTCTTTTAGCAGCTGTTGGTGACGTGGTTTGTCCAAAACAAAGACAGTAATTTCTGTGATATCTTTTTGTAGTGCTTCTGCCAGTTGGGTTAAGCGCACTTCAACAGATGCTGTTGGATCGATTTTTCCACGAGCCGCTTTTGGATAAACCTGTTTTTCCATGTAGAAACAAGAACCAGGGCGGTACATCGTGCCGGCAGGTGCGGCAGCCAGTGTTACAATAGAGCCAGATGCATCTTTAGCAAAGAGGTTGGTGCCTTCAATGGGATCAACAGCGATATCAACGCCGATGCCACGGCCATCACCAACAGGTTCGTCGTCATACAGTGCAGGCGCTTCATCTTTGGCACCTTCGCCGATGACAATAACACCTTTCATTTTGACTTCGTTGATGCGTTCACGCATAGCATCAACTGCCAGGCCATCACCTTCATCTTTTTGGCCAGAGCCAACAAATGGTGCGCAAGCGCGCGCTGCCGCTTCACATACTTCTACCAATTCAATTTTTAGATCACAAACGGTGTTCATGCGTGTTCCCCCTCCGAATTTTGATGCAAAATGTATTTTTCGCAGCCGCATACTAGCGGATATGGAGGCAGAATGCGACCCTGATGGTGTGCTTGAAGAAAAGCCCTTAATTTTAAAGTGTTATAGTATTGAGTTGGCGAATGAGTTTTTCCTGAATATGGTCGTTGCAAGCGGCAATAACGGATGATGAAAGTGCATGGCAGGGGAATAGCGGCTGGCCGTGAAAATCACCAATATCTCCACCAGCTTCCTGGACAAGCAGACTACCAGCTGCAAAATCCCAAATTTTTTCTCCACCATGTACGATGAAGTGACCACGTCCAGCGGCCAACCAGGCCCATTCAAGTGCACAGGAGCCAATATTGCGCTGGCTACGGTAGATGCGGTCGCAGGCCATCGTTATGGCTCTATCGCGCTGCAAACGCTTGAAATCAATATAACCCACAGCATCTTCGAGGCGATCAACTGATGCGCACCGGATGGGTTGACCATTGAGGAAAGCGCCAGCATTGCGAGCAGCGCTGAAGGTCTCCTGTCGTACAGGGTCATAAATACAGCCCAGCTGTGGTACGCCGGATTCTATCAATGCAAGAGAGATCGCAAAGCCGGGAAAGTTGGCGATGAAGTTGCTGGTACCATCCAGTGGATCCAGGCACCAATAACGACCATTGCTACTTTTAAGGCATTGTAGTTGCTCAGCTTCAGACATCTCTTCACCCAAAAAAGCAATGCTGCTATCAAGCTCAGTTAATTTATTTTCAATGAAATGCTGGCAGGCCAGATCGATTTCTGTGACAACCGATCCATCGGCTTTTTGGCATGTTTGAATCGATGTGTGGTAACCTGGCAGTATAATCTCTTTGCCCGCCTGTTGAAGAATCGAAATAAGTGCTTGTTGTGTAACTGTTGAATGATGATCTGTCATTTTGTTCTCTTCTCTTTGAATCGATTATGATGTTGGCGAAATCATATCGAATTCAGATGCTTGTGCATATGTGTGCCTGGCATCCTGTGTTGTGAACCGTAATCTGGAGCCAACGGCGGCGGCGCGATGCGGGATGAAAAGGAAGGTGTAGAGAAAGGTTGTAGAGAAAATCCCGACTAAGGAAGCAAGGGCCGTTCCGATTCAATATCATTGATGTCACGGCAATGGTTGCTTGATGGCAAAACAGATGGAATTATAGTCCCCTCCCATGAATGTATTGCTCTACAATGAACTGGACCCTGAAAATATTCCGGGATATGCCAAAATGAAGGCATTTCTTGAAGCGAATGATTTTAAATCCGCCGATGTGAAAAAGATTGGCCCGAATCTTTATCGCAGTCGGCTGGATATGCGCAACAGGCTACTTTTTGCTCTCTATCAGCATGCCGGTGAACGTTTTATTCTGGTGCTGGAATGCATTCATTTTCATGCCTATGAGAAGTCCCGTTTTCTTCAACATGGCGCCACTATTGATGAAGCGAAGATTCCAACGGTCACGCAATTGGATGATGAACCTGAGTCACTGGTCTACCTGAATAAGCAGAGCCCAACCTTTAATATACTGGATAAGGTGATTTCATTTGATACAACACAGGAATCGGTTTATGCGCTCAATCCTCCGGTCATTATTATCGGTTCGGCGGGGAGTGGAAAAACAGCATTGACGTTGGAGAAAATGAAGCATGCCATTGGTGATATTCTCTACATCACCCACTCTCCGTATCTGGTGAAAAACTCCAGGGATCTCTATTACAGCCTTCGTTATGATAATGACGACCAGCAGGTGGATTTCTTCTCTTTTCAGGAGTTTATCGAATCGATTCATATTCCGCAGGGGCGGGAAGTGCTGTTTGATGATTTTAAACGCTGGTTTATGCAGGTCCGTTGTAGTCGCAGCGTCAATGACCCGCACAAGCTGATGGAAGAGTTCAAGGGGGTGATCACCGGCACAATAAGTGAACAGGCATGGTTGAGCCTGGAAGAGTATCTGGCACTTGGTATCAAGCAGTCCATTTTTGACCAGGAGGATCGCCAGGAGGTGTATGGCCTGTTTGAACGCTATCACCGCTTTCTGGAGAAGGAGAAACTCTACGACAGTAATATCCTCAGCCATCAATATATCGGCCGCGTGGAGCCCCGTTATGATTTTATCGTGGTTGATGAGGTGCAGGATATTACCAGTGTGCAGCTAGCCTTGATTCTTAAATCACTGCACCAGGCCGGTGATTTTATTATCTGTGGTGACTCCAACCAGATTGTGCATCCCAACTTCTTTTCATGGGCGAAGATCAAAAGCTTTTTTTATCAACAGCATAGCCGGCAAGAGGCGCAGCCGCACGAATTGATTACAGTGCTCAATACCAATTATCGCAATTCGCCGGAGGTGACGGAAGTCGCCAACCGTCTGCTGAAAATCAAGAGTGCGCGCTTTGGTTCAATCGACAAGGAGAGCAATTACCTGGTCAAGAGTAATGCGCATAATCGGGGCAATATCTCCTTTTTACAGAATCAGCCAGCCATTAAGCTGGAACTGGAGAAAAAAACGCGTCACTCGACACGTTTTGCTATTGTGGTCATGCGCGATGAGCAGAAGGAGGCGGCGCGCAAATATTTCAGTACGCCTTTAATTTTTTCAGTGCAGGAAGCCAAGGGGTTGGAGTACGAAAATATTATTCTCTACAACTTCGTATCATCCGATGTGAATCGTTTTATCACCATCACTGAAGGTGTTACGACTGAAGATTTGCAAGTGGCGGAGCTTACCTATGCCCGTGTGAAAGATAAAAGTGATAAATCGCTGGAAATCTACAAGTTTCACATTAACTCTTTTTATGTCGCCATCACCCGAGCCATTCAAAACCTGTATCTGATTGAGCAACATCCCGATCACCCGTTATTGAAGCTGATGGGGCTGCATGATGCGCAGGATTCGCTGCAGATGGCTGAACAGAATTCATGTTTTGAGGAGTGGCGCGAAGAGGCGCGTAAACTGGAGTTGCAGGGTAAAAAGGATCAGGCCGAAGAGATACGCAGCCGTATTCTGAAGCAGAAGGAGATTACCTGGACGCCATTAACAGGTGAGCCACTGCACGCCTTGTTTGAGCAGGCCATCACACAGGGTAATAAAAAAGCCAAATTATCGCTGTTTGAGTATGCCCTGCTGCACCACGAGGCTTATTATCTTAATGCGTTGCTGGATGCAGGTTTTGCGCCGACAAAGAATCCGGAAAAAGGTATTGATACGCTACATAGAAAATATTTCACGCCCTATACATTTAAAAACAATAGCGCAGTGCTGCGTCAGGTCGATCAATACGGGGTGGATTTTCGTGATCAATTTAACCACACGCCATTGATGCTGGCAGCTCGTTTTGGCAATGCGAATATGGTTGAATCGCTATCTGATATTGGCGCCGACAGGGAGCAAACCAATAACAACGGCCTGAATGCATTTCAGATTGCACTGGAGCAGGCGTGCCTTGATCATAAATACGCAGCCCGCTCACTGCCTGATATATACGAACTGCTGGCTCCGGCGGAAATCACCCTGCAAGTCGATGGCCGATTGATTAAACTGTTACGCCATGCCATGGAATATACCCTGTTGAATATCATGATCGCCAACTTTCACTATGTTGTACCGGCAGCCTGGTCCAAGTTTTGCAAGGCCTTTAATGCAGAAAACCTGACCGCTATACTTGCAACCTTTCCTGATATTGTGTTGCCCCCGCACCGTAAAAAACGCCCCTATATCTCAGCCATGCTATCAAAAAATGAACGATGTCGTGATGAACAATATAACCGGAAAATATTTAAACGGGTTAAACGTGGGCAGTATGTCATTAACCCGAATGTCTCTGTTCGTGTTCAGAATGAGTGGATCAATATTTATGATCTGATTCAGTTTGATCAATTAAGTTATTTTCCACGCAGAAAAATGGACGAGTCTGATATAAGGTCTCAAGGGTATTACAAACGGTCACTGCAAGGGCTTATTGACTATGTGCGATCAAATAGTGACGAGCCATGGGATTATAACCTTTATGACTAATACATGTGAATGTGTCATGCCTGTCCGTTTAGCACGTTATTGTAATTGATGATGTTATCATCTCCATTAGTCGTTATGATGCCGCAACTTTATGTAAGGAGATAAAATCATGGCTTTAACAGGTAAGATGGTAATTGGTCAGTCGGGCGGCCCAACATCGGTAATTAATCAGTCACTGGTTGGTGCAATACTAGCGGCTCGCAAGCAGGCTAATATCACCGGTATCTTGGGGGCGAAACATGGTATTGCCGGTATTATGAAGGAAGATTTCATTGATCTGACCACACAGAGTGATGATGAGCTTGAGGTGTTGGCGGATACGCCAGCTGCAGGTTTGGGTTCTGTGCGTTTGAAGCCTGGAAAAGCTGAGTGTGAGCGTGTATTTGACGTGTTTAAGAAAAACGATGTGCGCTATTTCTTTTATATCGGTGGAAATGATTCAGCCGAAACAGCACACATTATTGCTGAGATGGCCAAAGAAGCGCATTACGATTTTTGCACCATTCATATTCCGAAAACCATCGATAATGATTTGAGGGTAACAGATCACTGTCCAGGCTTTGCATCAGCTGCACGTTTTGTGGCGCTGGCATTCATGGGTGATGATCGTGATAACGCCGCTCTGCCAGGCATTAAAATCAATGTGGTGATGGGGCGTGATGCCGGTTTCTTAACAGCTGCTTCTGCCCTGGCGCGTCAATCTGATAGTGATGGCCCGCATTTGATCTATCTGCCTGAGCGTACGTTTGATGTGGCTCAGTTTCAGGCCGATGTGAAGGCGGTAGTGGTGAAATATGGTCGTTGTGTGGTGGCGGTGTCTGAAGGTATTACTGATGCAGATGGAAATCCTGTGATGACTACGGGTGAGCGTGATTCACATGGCAATCTGCAACTTTCCGGTTCTGGCGCCTTGGGAGACTTTCTCTCATCTAAAGTGAAAGAAGCTTATGCTGGTGAAACCGTACGTGTGCGTGCTGATACATTTGGTTACCTGCAGCGCAGCTTTACCTCTATTGTTTCACCAATCGATGCAGAAGAGGCTCGTATGGTGGGCGCGCATGGGGTGAATCATGCCGTAGAAACAGCCGAGCCGGGTTCTGTGGCAATTCGTCGTATCTCCAGTGTTCCGTATGCCAGTGAGTGTTTTGTTACACCTTTATCAACAGTGGCACGTGAAGCGACTGAGATGAAAGATGAGTATATCAACGATGCTGGCAATGATGTGACTCAGGCTTGGCTGGATTATGTAAGCCCGCTGGTGGGTGAATTACCCAGGATCGGTAAGCTGTTCTAAATCGAATATTTAACCCGGATTAAAAAAGGGCTGCCATTGGGCAAGCCATTTACTTGACGAGTTGAAAAAAACACCACCTGACGGATCCACGTC
>CAYZJL010000118.1:0-6696 GCA_964478615.1 uncultured Zetaproteobacteria bacterium | reverse complement strand
CTGTTCCTCTCTGAACATACCGTTCAACCTCATATCTGCAGGGACACCTTACAACAGATGTATGGACTCACTCTGCAGGAAGCACGTTTAAGCTGTGAACTCATCAATGGAACAGGCGGTGTCAATTTTGAAGATGCGGCAAAGGCTACCGGTATTCAACCCGGCACTGCTCGCAGTTATCTGAAACGTGTGTTCGCCAAAACAGGTACACACAGTCAGGCAGACCTGGTTAAAATGGTCTTGCTGAATCCGGCGCTGACCCTGGTTCACAACCATGCTGGACAGCCACAAACCGATCCACACCTCTGTTGCTTAACCCGATTACCTTCAGGACGTACAATATCCTGGGCTGAATATGGTGCCCCTCAAGGCTCACCACTGCTTTTATGCCACGCCATCACCGGCTGCCGTTTAAGCGTCCCTGATAACATGGCCACCCTAAAAAGACTCGGCATTCGCCTTATAGTGCCAGACCGCGCTGGATACGGTATGAGTACACCTGCGGTTCGGGATGCGATGACGCAATGGCTCGATGATATGCGCTACTTTATTGCAGAGATTGGCATTCAAGGCTGTGATGTGCTTGGGCATTCTGTCGGCGGTGCACATGCAATCATGCTGGCACGCAACTTGCCCGAACTGATTAGCCATCTATATCTGGTCAGCAGTGCTGCACCATCACAAAACAGCAGTGATTTACAAACGCTTCTGCCGCTTAACCGCATGCTGATAACGTTGAGTCAACAGCATGAACCCGCAGCACGCGCATTATTGACGCTGATACTCAAGCGAGCCATCAAAAAACCATACAGTTATTTTACTCACATATCCGCCACAGACCAGCAGGCACTCTCAATAGATGGACTGAAAGAGAAATTAATTGGTGCATTTGCAGAAACATGCAAACAGGGTGTAGAGCACATGGCGGATGAATGTATTATGATTGCCAATCACTATCACGTGAAAGCCAAAGATATTCACTGTCCGGTCACCACCTGGCACGGGCAACAGGACAGACACACCCCGGTTAAAATGATGAATGATTTCGAACGCGGGTTCCCCTCACTGATCAATCGACATCGCATAGACGCCGCCGGACACTACCTGCTATTCTCGCACTGGAGTAATATCATCAAAGCAATTGCGTATTCGCGCAACACATAAGGCAGACAGCAAAGCGCTATCGACTCGTCGAATTTCATCGACATAGTTTTCAATTATTCAAAGAAGGTGGAGATGTTCATCCGTTCTGGAAAAACCGTTTTGGAGTAAAATCACCCTGTGCATTTGAGCCTGAACACTAGTCTTCAGCGAGAATTGCTTCAGCCTGTGCTACACGGTCTGCTTTGAGCTTATCACTCAAACCTTCATCCGTTTGCGCCAGCATTTGCACAGCCAATAAACCTGCGTTTTTGGAACCATTGATTCCGACAGTAGCAACAGGCAGACCTGGAGGCATCATCACCGTTGCATGCAATGCATCTTCACCCTGCAATGGGCCAGATGCAATCGGCACACCAATCACCGGCTTGACCGTTTTGGAACAGACTACACCAGCCAAATGCGCCGCCATACCTGCGCCACAGATAAACACCTTACAACCGGCTTCTTCTGCATCTTGCACAGCTTGCATGGTTGCTTCCGGCGTACGATGGGCAGATCGAATCATTGTTTTATATGGCACACCAAATGCTTCCAATACAGCTTCTGCTTTCTGCATGATCGGCATATCAGATTTACTACCCATTAAAATAAGTACTTTGATATTTTCCATGTTAAACCCCATTTTTCACCGCAAAGTACGCAGAATTCATGCGATTACATCCTATCGCGCTGATTAAAGCAGCACCCACTGCTTATTTTCATTACATCCTATCGCGCTGATTAAAGCAGCACCCACTGCTTTAATCAGCTTGCTCCTGTGCTACAGCGCGGTAGCCAATATCACGTCGATAGAAACCACCTGGCCAATCAAGCTCTTCCAATGCTCTATAGACTTTAGCCTGAGCCTCTTTGGCCGTCGCAGCCACAGATGTCACACCAAGCACACGCCCACCCGCATTGACAACAAGGCCATTTTTTTCAGCTGTCCCGGCATGAAATACCGTTGCTCCACAAGCTTCTACCGCACCCAGCCCCCCAATAGGCTGAGCCTTTTTATAATCACCCGGATAGCCTTCGGAAGAGACAACCACGCATAGTGCAGTTCCAGCATCCCATTCCAGTTTCACACCATCGAGACGTTTTTCAGCCGCAGCCAAGAGCACCTCTCCGAGATCAGATTTCAATCGGCTCATCAACGGCTGACATTCCGGATCGCCAAAACGCACATTGAACTCCAGTGTTTTCACCCCATCCTTTGTCAACATCACGCCAGCATACAAGATACCGATAAAGGCCGAACCTTTCTTTTTAAGGGCTGCAATGATCGGCCTGGCAATGGTTTCCAACACCTCATCGGCTACGGCATCTGTCACACATGGCGCCGGGCTATACGCTCCCATTCCGCCGGTGTTCGGGCCTTTATCACCATCCAACAGGGCTTTATGATCCTGTGAAGAAGCCAATGGTAAAATTGTATCGCCGGAAACTATGAATAGACAACTGGCCTCTTCACCAACCAGGCACTCTTCAATAATCACCTGAGAGCCAGCATCACCGAACGCATTGCCTGCCAACATATCTCGCGCTGCAACAATCGCCTCTCTCTCCGTCTGAGCCACAATCACACCTTTACCAGCTGCCAAACCAGAAGCCTTGATAACAATCGGCGCACCCCATGAACGGATCGTTTCCACCGCTTCATCGACATCCACATGCACTTCAAAACGCGCCGTCGGCACACCGGCCTCATACATCAAACGTTTGGAGAAGGATTTACTACCCTCTAAATTGGCTGCGGCCTTGTCCGGCCCGAACACGGCAAAGCCAGCCTCGCGCAACTGATTACCCAGCCCCGCCACCAGCGGCACTTCCGGCCCGACTACGACCAAATCTGGTTTCTCCGTCATGGCCAGCTTCATCAGGCCAGTCACATCTTCAGCTCCGACATTCACGCAACGGGCTTCATGTCGAATACCGGGATTGCCCGGTGCGCATATCACTTCGTTCACCGAAGCAGAGCGCTTCAATTTCCAGCACAAAGCATGCTCACGACCACCGCCGCCAACGACCAACACTTTCATAAGGTCTCCTGATTCTTTTGATTTACAGTGCCTGATTCACACTATCATCCAGAAGCACGAACCATAACAAAATTGCATCATGAATTGTAACTATTCGACAAATGTGGACATCACAGCCGCATCATGCGGTGGGCACGCGGAGACCTTGCTGCAAAAGCAGAATATGCCTGCTGAGCTGCTGAAAGGATACCGGCTTACTCATCACATAGGTATTCGGATGATGGATCGCCAGCAGTGCTTCATCTTCACTATAGGCTGTCGCCAGCGTTACAGGCATATTCACACAGCGTTGCCGAATCGCCTGGGTCAAAGCCACCCCATCCATTCCCGGCATCATATAATCGGTCAGCACCATATCAAAGTCTTGCCCATCCAGCATTTGCAGGGCTATCTCACCGTTTTCTGCCCGGTGCACATGGTGCCCCATCTTGGATAAAAAACTGTGATGAATATTCATCACATCCGGCTGATCCTCAATCAACAGAATATGCCAAGGGATAACCTCGTCTCTCGGCAGCGCCGACAACACTTCAGCCTCAACATCTTCACCCGTTTCATCCGCATCACTTGGCCGAGCCCCAGCTAACGGTTCAGTGGCATCCCCCTCAACAAAAGCAGGCACGCGCAAATGAAATACAGTCCCTTCACCCAGCACCGATTCCACATCGATCGAGCCCTGATGCCAGCGCATAATACGCTGCACCATTGCCAGCCCCAGCCCCGTACCACCGGCATCCTTGCGCGTACTCCAGAAAGGCTTAAATACCGATGTCAAATATTCCGTGGAGATACCACAACCATTATCCCGAACCGATATACATAGGCTGAGCTGATCATCCGGCCCTTCAAGGCGGGAGAGTTGAATCTCTATCCGGCCTCGCTGCGCAGGCATAGACTGAGCAGCATTGCTAACCAGATTCAACAACACCTGCTCTAACTGGGCGATATTCACATGCACCAGAGGCAGATTCTCTGCCACATGAATAGATAATTCGATATCGGCAGGCAATTGTACACGAAACAGCTGAACCATACGTCGAATGGATGGACCAACTTGCAACAGCTTCCTATCCGCTTGCTTGCTGCGTCCGAGCAACAGCAATTGTTCCACCATCTCGGAGCCCTGCTGACCGGATTGAATAATCCGGGCAATATCATGCTGCAACTGCGGATCATCATAATCCATCTGAATCAATTCGGCATAACCAATTATCCCCGACAACAAATTACGAAAATCATGTGCAACACCGGCCGCCAATGCCGCCGAATGTGCCTGCTTCTGAGCTTCAGCCAACTCTCCCTGCAAACGTTCGCTCTGACTGATATCTGTCAGATAAGCCAGACCGATCTCCTGCCCCGACTGCCATGTCCGCCGCAGCTCACACATCACCTGCACATGTTCACCATCCGGCGCTGGCAGACGCACATAACACTGCTGCGTCGCATCACTCTTACGATGTAAAGCAGCATCAAGCAATGATGGACGATCCTCTTCAATCACCAGCTGCGCAATGGGCATACCAATTAACGATGCTGGCTTCTCCGCCGTGAGTATAAACATGGCCGGATTGGCATACAAAATCGGGGCATCCTGCGCATCGATATGATAGGTGAATGCAGGCTGAGGCATTTCAGCAATCAGGCGGCTGGCAGACTCCTCCGCCTGTCGTTTAGCCTGAGATGTCGATTCATTATGTTTAATCAGACTGTATCCATAAAAGGATATATACAAAATACCAATCAATTCCGCCGCCAGTCCCAGCCAGTCAACAGCGATATGCAGGCTATACACATTGATCAGACACACCGCTAGCAAAGTAAAAATCGCCAGTGCCTGACAATAGCGCAACATAAACAAACCATAGCGAAAACCATTGCCAAAAATAGGGCTCAGTAACAGCACATAGGCCACACTCATATGGCCGCCATCCGCCCACATAGCCACCAAAATCAAATAACAATCCGCCGCAGGAGTCAACAGCAAACGCAACAATGAATATGGCTGACGTCTGATCCAGTAAAACGATATCAGGTTCAGCAACTGATAGGCCAAAATCGAAATCGCAAATACCATAAACAGGACGTCGAAATATTCACCATGCCAATAGATATAACACGAAAACACCACACCAAGCACAATACGCAACCACACCTGCGTCAGCTGTGACATTATAAAAGGCCCTCGCGCGGGCAACAGCGATGTATCAATGACACGGGAAAATAAAATAATCGACTCCTTGAGGCGGCACCTCCTAGTTAAAATAGCCTATTTTTCACTTTATGCCAATATGCCTACACTACCAAGGTCTGCATTAGCATTGGATAGCTGCAAAAATATCGCGAAAAATACCTGTCGGTGTCGGCGGGCAACCATGAATACTCACATCTACCGTGCATGGTAGATGCCGTTATTCCTGAGCTTGCTAAATAGCGATGCAAGTCGCTTTGCAAGCCCCTATTGCAATCAGAGTGGATCAGACAGAAACTTCGCCATTATATTATAAGCAGAGAATGATGAGGAAAAAATGAGCAAACTACCCAATTGTCCAACGTGTGACTCCGAATATAGCTATGAAGATCGCGGCATGTTTATCTGCCCGGAATGCGCCCATGAATGGACAGCCAGTGATCAAGCCGAAGCGGAAGAATCGGATACATTCATCGTGCGCGATGCCAATGGCACGCAACTTCAGGATGGAGACAGCGTCACCATCATCAAGGATCTGAAAATAAAAGGTTCTTCCTCGGTTGCTAAAGTGGGCACCAAGGTCAAAAATATCCGACTGGTAGATAGCGATCACAATATTGATTGCAAAATCCCCGGCATTGGCTCAATGGGCCTTAAATCGGAGTTTGTCAAAAAGGCCTGATCGCTGCCCTACGCCATAGCAGCAAGGATACCCCGAATAATATCAGTCGGGGTTGGGGGACAGCCGTGAATCACCACATCGACAGGGATAATATCGCTGACAGCTCCGGCTATGGCGTAATTGTCCTTGCCGAACACTCCACAATGGACTGCGCAATCGCCCATCGCTACCACTAACTTGGGCACAGGCATGGCATCATAAGTCATTTCCAGGGCTGTTTTCATATTGATGCTCACCGGCCCCGTCACCAACAGCATATCGGCAAAACGTGGGCTGGCGGTAAAATGCACACCAAAGCGTTCAATATCATAATACGCATTATTGGTCGCATGGATTTCAAGTTCACAGCCATTGCATGAACCGGCATCCACCAGACGAATAGCCAGAGAGCCTTGAAAGCGTTGTTTTACGGCATCGCTTAATTGTGAACCCAACACTTCAAACTGATCGCTCGATGCCAGTGGTTCGGTGATTGTGCCGGTTTTAAAAATCTGATGTAAAATTCTTAACATCCCATTCCCTCACGTATCATTCCCTCATGTATCATTCTCTCACATCCGTTTCCTCACATTCCGCATATCAAAGATCATGGCCGGAATACGAACAATTGAATGATTTATTCACCAAGGGAAAATCAGGCA
>CAYZJL010000117.1:0-6736 GCA_964478615.1 uncultured Zetaproteobacteria bacterium | reverse complement strand
GGTAGGCAAAAGAGACAGAGGGTTGGTGTATGCAAAAGCAGAAGAACGCCAATAGACATAACGAATAAGGATAGTTGCGACAAGAAGTCGTGTAAGTGTTTGTTATGACTAGGTAATAAAAGATTCAAGCCACATAACCCGCTGTTCTGTCACCGGCGGACGGGCGGAACCTAAGTTGCTCAGAGTGGTGCTTACGTGGAACTTGGAAACCCCGTATCTCTTCTCTCCTCTCTCTGTTTGAACAGGAAAGCGAGCTGCAAAGCGAACCGACAGACGTGCGGACTTGGGAGGATGGAATAAGCAAAGGCAGTTGAGGAAGAACCCCGGCACAAGGTCGCCGCCTTGCGTTATATTCTGACTCACTCGTATTACGGCAAGTTATGGGCTGTGATACGAGTCGTCTTCAATAAGGGCAAGAACACGGCGGGTGTTGACCAGTTCGGCAAAATAGATTTCCAGTTGCTCGATGTTGAGTTGATCGGGTACGCAATCGAAATAATCGGCCAGGCGGCGCACTGCGCGGGCATAGACATCAATGGTGCTAGCGCTGTAACCTCGCAGCTTCAAGGCACGCAGGTATTGAGCGTAAAGGATGTTAAATCGTTTCTGTTCATTTGCTTCCATGGCTAATCTCCTGTTGTATTGTACCGCCCAGTTTGGGGCAACACAGGAGATTACTTGGAAGTGACTGGCTTATCCCGCCGCGTAGCGGCTTCGTTCAACTAGGCGAAAAAACGGAACTTGCTATCAGCGCCTCATCACCCTTTTCTCTGGCGTTGTGCATCCATACGTACATTCAAATGCTGATGACGCAATCCCCTCACCAGCTCGCTGAAAATAACCTTGATGGAGAACATCACCGGAACGGTAAGAATCAGGCCGAAGAAGCCAAAATAGTACCCTCCCAGCATCACTCCGAGCATAACAGTCAAAGGATGCAAACTGGCTGCTTTGGCGACAATACGTGGAATGACAAAACCATTATCAACAGCCTGCGCCACCATCACCACAGCCAGCGCTAAGATGATATTCAATGGACTCGGATCACTGGAGATCAATACAGCGACAACGGGTGGAATTTTAGCCAAAGAGATACCAAAAAATGGAATCATATTCAGCAACCCAACCATGATCCCCAACAATGGGGCATAATCGATTCCAGCTATCCAGAAACCGGTAGTCGTCACTGTCGTCATAATCATCGCCTGTATCGAAATACCACGGATATAACTTTGAAGCTGCGTTGCAGCACGGATATAGATCAACCAACCCAGTTCAAAGTGGCGATTCGGTAACAACTGCATGGCCTGGTTGCGCAATATTAAAAAGTCACACAACAAAAAGAATGTAACCAATGGGATCAATACCAGCGATGTTGCAATATTGGAAAAGAAAGCAGACATACTCTGAATGGTACTTGAACCCTGCTCACCCACCTGCTGAAGAATGGAATCTGTCAGTTCCTGTGCATGAATCGATGAAATATCATGACCAACCAACCATGCGTTCGCATTGATTAAAACCAGCAACAGCTGTTGATCAAGATGACTGACCTGCTCAGAGATCTGCTTCACCTGCATCATCAACAGTGGATACAGCAGTGCAGCGACGAGGATAAGTCCAACTGTAGCCAGCCCCATCACCGTGCCCGCAGCCTTGGCTGTCGGCCAACCTCGCTGACGAAAATAGTCTACTGCAGGTGATAAAACTGCAAACAGCGCAAGCGACACGCAGAGGGCAAAAACAACCGGATTAGCAATAAAAAGAATGCCAAAAACAACCAACGAACCGGCCAGAAATACTCCTGCTGCTTGAATGACAGGGTGTTGATTTGAACCGGCACGTCGATCAACGCGACGACGTTCCATCATTTGGAAGCGTCCTTTGAGACAACTTTTGAAAGGTTCTTATTGGATTCCAACAGACGCCCGGCCAACATCGCGCCAAGATTCTTCAATAAAATACAGGCATGTTTGGGCTGGCTATTGATCCAGTCGTTCAAATCAGTGCGCAACAGAAACACCAGTTCGCACGGTTCAATCGCTACTGCGTCTGCGGTACGGGCCTGTCCGTCAACCAGAGCCACCTCACCGAACATGTCACCAGCTTTTATGGTCGCCAAATCAATCTCTTTGCTACGAATAGCAATCTTACCGGAGCGCAACAGAATTGCCCCTGCCCCTTCATCCCCTGCATGAAAAATCGTTTCACCGGCATCATATTCACGCGGATGCATTTTAGCTGCAAACCAGCGTACCACGGTTGGTGAAAAACCTTTAAAGAGCAAACTCGCCTCACACTTCTTGGCCGTATCTTCAACCCAATCATCCTTCGGTTTAAAATAATTATGCCATAACGCACTCTGTAATTTTCCTGCCATGCTGAACTCCTGCTAACAACCTAAACCCAATCACTTAATTCACATTCTATTTTTACGGATCCTGCCAGACACAATAACCCGAACAAGTTTCACATACATCGTCATCATAGACCAATATGCTGTTTTTGCAGCATGCAAACACCTCTGCTGCTAACTCACTATTTAGCTGTCATCTCCCACACACCATTCCAGTCACCTGTTGGTGGATCTTTCTTGAGCACCAGACAACGTTCAATATAGATCTGAGACAAAGCATCTGAGGGGTGATGTATCAAAGCGCTTTCAAACTTTTTTATAGCTTTATCCCACTGTGCGGTTCGATAACAAGAGAGACCTTCAGTAAAATAATTTACCGTATCCATCAGATCAGGAAAACTCTCCTCACTATGGTGATCCAACACTTCATAGATATCTACCGGTAACGTTTTACCCTTTACAACAACACGGTCAACAGGTCTGATCTTATATGTGCCCTTCAAAGCCTTATAGGTATTTTCACTGATCAGAATTTGTGCTTTGTAATATTTACAAGCGCTCTCCAATCGGGCTGCCAAATTCACTCCATCACCAATCATGGTATAATCCATTCGGGTCGGTGAGCCGATATTACCTGTAATCACATGATCACTATTCAAACCGATTCCAATATGTACAGCCGGCTTGCCCTCGATAGCTCGCTCATTATTCCAACAGGCTAGTGCTTTCTTCATGTTAATCGCCACACGTACAGCCCGGTCTTCATCATCATCCTGTTGAAGTGGCACACCAAAAGCGGCCATAATGGCATCACCAATGAATTTATCGAGCATGCCGCCTTCCGCACGAATACAGTCCACCATCAGGGTGAAATATTCATTCAACAAATTGACGGTGCCTAGAGGGCCAAGCTCTTCAGTAATGCTGGTAAAGCTGCGAATATCAGAAAACAGAATGGTGGCAACCGTCTCTTTACCACCGAGAATATCTTCAGATTCATCCAGCAGACTATTGGCAATAGTTGGATCCATATGTTTGGACAGTGTTGAGCGCATGCGTTTCTCAGAGCTAATATCCTCGATCATCATCATTTTACCCAGGCGCTGTTTAGCCTGATCCAATAGATGCACGAAGGTCAGGTTAGCAAACATCGAGCCTGTATCGATGGCCAATTCCACATCCATCGCAAGGTACGGCTCTTCCGAATCATTCAGACGTTGCAATTCATCAACAATCCAGGCGTTTCCATCCATAAAAAAGTCTGAAGATTGTTTATCAATAAGATCCGACTCATCCACATGCAGCATCTTCAATGCAGGAGTATTGCAGGTAACAATGCGCCCATCCTCATCAAACGTAATCACACCATTGGACATACTTTCCAGCATACTGTCGTTGTAATTTTGCATCTTCTGCACATCATCAAACAACTTGGCGTTCTCCAGCGCAATGGAAATTTGTGCTGTAAAAGCGCGTAATCTCGACTCATCTTCAGTCGTAAATGGCCCACCCTTTTTATTGAGCACCTGGGTAACACCAATCAACACCCCTTGTTTATTCACCACCGGCACACACAAGATCGAGCGTGTAAAAAAGCCGGTCTGTTTATCAAATGAAGGGTTAAAATTCAGATCAGCATAGGCATGCGGAATATTCATCGTCTCCCCACTGTTGAACACCTTGCCTGCAATACCCAGATGATTGGGAAAACGGATCTTGGTGGACTCAATACCCATTCCCACCTGAGACCACAGTTCCGACGTTTTTTCATCATTCAGAAACAGTGTGGAGCGCTCCGCATTGAGCATGCGCGTTGCTTCTTTCATCACCCGTTGCAATAACACCGTGAGATCAAGCTCGGCAATAACATTCGAAACAAGATCAAGAAACTCCAGTTCTTTGCCATGGCTTTTTTTAGCCTGATCAACCAGTTGGGCATTTTGTAAGGTAATAGCTGCCTGGGTTGTCATCGATTCCAACAGGGAGAGATCATTTTTGGTGAATTCACCCTTCTTTTTATTCAGAACCTGCGCCACACCTATGACTTCACCTTTGACAGTTCGAATCGGTGCACAGAGGATATTTCTGGTTACAAAGCCAGTTTGCTCATCAATATCCCGATTAAAGCGCTCTTCTTTATAGGCATCGGATATAATTTTGCCCTGGTCTGCATGAAATACCCAGCCAGCAACACCACTGCTATTCAAAAAACGAATCTCTCTCTGCACATCTCCATGTGCAATACGCGAATAGAGCTCGCCGGTATGCGGGTCATTGAGAAAAATCGTGCCCCGCTCTGCATTGATTTCAGACGTTGTTAAGCCCACCAGTGCATGCAATACTTCATCAATGGTATCCATCACAGCGATGGTATGGGTGATATTTAACAACATCTCCATATGGCGCATTTTATCATTTTCAGATCCCTGCATCTTCTCTCTCAATAACTGATTTCCAGGCATCTCGCTTTTCCTCCAAAGCATATCTGAGTGCAACAATTGTCTCTTGCAACTGTGTCAGCTCAGCCTTGGAGTGCATGCGTTCATCATGTTCACGTTGCTTACTTTCATGCATATTATCTTCAAGAGCACCCCTGAGCTTGGCGATACTCTGTTGGTATTGTTCAACGTCTTTGGCACATTCCTGTTTGATTTCATGGCTCTGATCCAGATGGTCAGCATGAAGATTATCCATTGTCTGACGCATTGCTGAGATGCTGTTTTTGAGCTGTGATATTTCACGCTCCAGCGTCATGCACGCATCAGATGTACGTTGCTCCGATGCAGCATTGTTATGTTCCAACAGATCACGCAATATCGACAGCGTCTCTTTCAACTGCATATTTTCAGCCCGTAGCAGTTCTGCTTCAACCATCAGACCTCCCTCATCACCCGATACAGATTAATAGACAGTTATCCGTAAGAAGTCCAGCCATAATAATCATCCGCTATTAAACATGCTCACGTGAAAGGTAAAAGAAAAAAAGGGCAGCGCCCGAAAGCACCGCCCTTTTTCAACTGAGAAAAATCCAGTGTTACACAATCATACCTGCACCGACGGTATTGTTGGTGAATGTATCAATCATAATGAAACTACCCGTCGTACGATTATCCACATAGGAATCATAATGCAATGGCTTCATCAGTTTCAGTGTAATCTGACCAATTTCATTCATGGCCAGCGCATCCGCATCTTCCTGATGATCCAGCGTGTGGATATCGGTTTTGAAATCGATACTAGCAACCATCGCTTTCACACTATTAGTGGTGTGCTTGATGACATATTTACTGCGGCTGGTCAGTGGCTCATCACCAATCCAGCAGACATTTGCTGTCAGCTCTTTGGAGTCATTAGCCTTTTCACCGACATGCGTGAGCATATCTCCGCGTGAAACATCAATTTCATCATTCAAGGTCAACGTTACACTCTGTGGTGCAAAGGCTTCTTCCAGGCTGCCATCAAAGGTAACGATCTCTTTCACCGTTGAGGTGTTGCCGCTAGGCACTGACACAACTTCATCACCGACTTTAACTGTGCCCGATGCAATCGTACCCATAAAGCCACGGTAATCCGGTAGATCTGCGGTTTGCGGACGGTTCACCAATTGTACAGGCATGCGGAATGGTTTGCTGTCGATACCACCCAATGGAGACAATGTTTCCAGCGTTTCAAGTAGTGTTCCACCTTCATACCAGCCCATCTTATCGCCACGTACAGCCACCATATCACCATCAAGTGCCGACATTGGCAGACAGATCAAATCATTGATGCCCTGCTTGGCACAGTACGTTTTCATCTCTTCACGGATACTTTCAAAAACGGCCTGATCATGACCAACCAGATCCATTTTGTTCACGGCTACGATTAGATGTGGAATGTTGAGAAGACCAAGAATATGGGTGTGGCGTTTGGTTTGCGCCAATACACCATTGCGTGCATCAATCAGGATGATCGCGGCATGGGCAGTAGACGCACCAGTTACCATATTACGGGTGTACTGCTCATGACCCGGGCAATCTGCCATGATGAATTTGCGTTTTGGCGTAGCAAAATAACGATAGGCTACATCAATGGTGATGCCCTGTTCACGCTCAGCGGAGAGACCATCGGTCAGCATCGCCAGATCTATTTCAGCAGCTGAAGCAATGTGCGTAGTACCCTTTTTCTTCCGCACAGCCAGCAGCTGATCCTCAAAAGCACCCTTGGTATCCACCAGCAGGCGACCAATCAGGGTCGATTTACCATCGTCCACACTACCTACAGTCACCAGACGCAGCAGTTCAATTTCCCCCTCCCCCTTCCCCTACCCCCCCCCTCCTCTCCCCCCCCCCCGCCCCTTTTCCCTTCCCGTTTCTCCCCTTCCTCCTCCCCCCCCCCATC
>CAYZJL010000116.1:0-6816 GCA_964478615.1 uncultured Zetaproteobacteria bacterium | reverse complement strand
TCAGAGCCTGAAATCCGCATAAATGGGCGCGTTAACCACTTGCTTTGACGCTTACGTTATTTTGAGCAGGTGTTTGGCAGGTGGGAAGGCGAACGATTGCAGCGACCGGAACAAGAAGAGACGGTGATCGTTTACTAAATACACTTATAGGACTGAGTGGATGATTTTATCTCGAATATCCAGCTTCCTACCTGATGTTTGCTATCGCTGGTAATATATCCGAGGATTGCGCTCAGGTATTTAATGAGAGGTGTGAAATGACCGTAGCATTAACAGAAGCAGCTGCTCTGAAAGTACAGGGTTTATTGGAAAAGGAAGATGATGCGCTAAATCTGCGTGTATTCGTTTCTGGTGGTGGTTGCTCTGGCTTTCAGTATGGATTTACGTTTGATGATAAAATTAATGACAACGATACGGTTGTTGAAAATAATGGCGTTAAACTGTTGGTGGATCAGATGAGCATGGAAATGCTCAACGGTGCTGAAATTGATTATCAGACCTCGTTACAGGGTGAATCATTTGTGATTCGCAATCCCAATGCAGCTTCAAGCTGTGGCTGTGGCAAGTCCTTCACGCCTGCCGAATCTGGCGGAAGCGGTTGTGCGAACGCCGGTTATTAATATCAAACCTGTCTTCTCCTGTTCTTGCGGGGCCTTTGGGCTCCGCTTTTTTTTATCTCTTATTTGAGGCTAGAGTGTGCTGATGAGTGCTCTGGAAATTAAAGGTCTGAACAAAGTCTATCATAACGGCAATATTGCCCTGCAAAACGTGTCGTTATCGGTGCCCAAGGGCAGTTTTTTTGCGCTGTTGGGGCCCAATGGAGCAGGTAAAAGCACCCTGATTAATATTCTGGCTGATACTGTGCGTGCCAGTGCAGGATCTGCACGCCTGTTTGATCATGACCTGTTTGCAGAGCGCAACTGGTGTAAACGACAGATTGGTGTAGTGCCACAGGAGGTGGCCTTTGATCCGTTTTTTACGCCGCGTGAAGTGCTGGCTTTCACCTCGGGTCTGTTTGGTTGTAAGCCTGATGATGCCTGGATTGATGAGTTGCTGGAGCGCCTGGAATTAAGTGCCCATGTTGGAAAAAACACGCGTCAACTCTCTGGCGGTATGCGTAGGCGACTGCTGGTGGCACAAGCGCTGGTGCATAGGCCGAAGCTGGTGATATTGGATGAACCGACAGCTGGTGTAGATGTGGAGTTACGCCGTCGTCTGTGGGGTTTTATGCGTGAGCTGAACGATGCTGGTACGACGATTCTATTAACCACCCATTATCTGGATGAAGCAGAAGAGTTATGTGATCACGTAGCGATTATTGATCAGGGCAACGTGGTGACGGCTCAACCCATGGCCGATTTGATGCAGCAGGTGGCATCCTCATACTTGTGGTTGAACTATGATAAACAGCTATCACTTGCTGAGGCTGATTCGGTTGCACTGGCTGCTTTTAAACCGCGTCTAAACGATACGAAACTCTGTTTGCAGTTGGGTAAACTGGAGAGCGGCCAATCAACCTTCCATACCGCTTATGAGGCTGCTGTTGCTCGCTTTGGGCCACCGATTGATGCCGGAGTGCGTTCAGAAGATCTGGAAGATGTGTTTTTGCGTTTGACCAAAAAAGAGATCAAGGAGCCGGCATGAGTAGCATGAACCTGCTTGGTGCCAAAACACTGTTTAAACGGGAAGTGCATCGTTTTCTGAAAGTGAAGATGCAAACCATTGTGACTCCTGCACTGACTGCGATTCTCTACCTGCTGATTTTTCGATATGCCATGGGTGAACGACAAGTGCCGGGCTTGCATGTCGATTATTTCACCTTTCTGGTGCCCGGTCTGGCCATGATGGCCATGATGCAGAATGCTTTTGCCAATACATCCAGTTCGATGATTATGGGCAAGGTGATGGGTATGCATATCTATCTGTTGATGGCGCCACTCTCTGCCCTTGAAGTGGTGCTGGCCTTTCTTGCCGCAGCTGTGGTGCGTGCCATTGTGGTGGCTGTTGTTTTTCTGTCTGTGCTGTTTCCGTTTGTTGATATTTCGGTGCTGCACCTGGGCATCATTCTGCTTTATGGTCTATGTGCCAGCATTATTATGGGGGGACTGGGCCTGATTGCCGGCATGTGGGCCAAAGATTTTGATAATATCGCCATGGTGACCAACTTTGTTATTCTACCGCTGACCTTTCTTTCCGGAGTGTTTTATTCAGTTAAACAGCTGCCTGAATTCTGGCAACGGGTGAATGATGCCAATCCATTTTTCTATCTGACAGACGGTTTCCGTTATGGTTTTCTGGGTATTGGTGATACCGATCCGTATGCGTCGATGATGGTGGTTATAAGCACAGCATTGCTGACCATAGCTACATGCTGGTACCTTTGGAATATTGGCTGGAGAATGAAAGAATAAATGGTTATAGGATAAAATAATGGCAGTATCATCAAAAAGCAAAGCAGCCCGTAAAACCTCTGCCTGGTATCAGCGCCATGCCAATGATCCACATGTCAAACGTGCACAGCGTGAGGGCAAGCGATCCAGAGCAGCATTTAAACTTACCGAAATCCTTGATCATGAGAAACATGGGTTAAAGGTGAAACAGAACAGTGTTGTTATCGATCTGGGTTGTGCGCCGGGTTCGTGGAGTGTGGAGCTGGCCAAACGTGTGGGTAAAGAGGGCGTGGTCATTGGTATTGACCTGTTGCCACTTGACCCTGTTAACGGAGTGACGTTGATTGAGGCTGATTTTAATTCTCAAGCAGGTCAGCAGGCACTGGCTGAAGCATTGCAGGGTCGGCAGGTTGATCTGGTTGTCTCTGATATGGCGCCTGAAATGGCTGGCGATAAACTGGTGGATCAGATGCGTATGATTGGCCTGAACGAAATGACCCTCTATTTTGCACGCCAATACTTGCGCCCTGGTGGTGATCTGTTGATGAAAACCTTCATGGGTGAAGGTTATGATGAATTTCGCCGTGATCTGGGCAGATCGTTTCAGAAAGTGAAAAATATTAAACCTGCTGCGAGTCGAAAGAGTTCATCCGAGTTTTTTCTTCTTGGTAAAGGTTTTCGCCAGGAAGCGAGAATTGATATTTTAGTATGAATATGAAGTGGGACAGCAGTGGTAGCGTCCCCTTTAGTGCAGAGCTGTGGTAGACCGTGCTCGTACATAAAAGCCTTGATAGATGCGGGCAAGTATGGAAAGTTAAACGTATTTATGAATTGGCACCATGTTGGAATGATAGTGCTTTGTATTTAGAATGACGAAAGGAGTGTGCATGCCAATAGCTGATCAGCAGAAGCCCAAACAACTGTTTTCGCTACTTACTGATGCCAGTAATCGTATGCATGCTTGTCTCGATATTGCCGAGATCACACGCATCGCTGTCTCATCAGCCATGCAATTGGTGGATGCAAAAGCTGCCACCTCTGCGCTGTTGATTGATCATGCACTGGCATTTTCTGAATTTAATGATGGTAGCAATTGGCAACCATTGCACTACCGCCTGGCATTAGAAGAGGAGTGGGTGGATGATCTGATCAATACGCGCAGATCATTTATTGTATCTGGAAGCGATGATGTGCATGCCTTTGATCTGCATATGGGTAAAACATTGCCCGTTTCAGATCATCTGGTTGTTGTGCCTGTGATTGGCAAAGAAAAAGAGCTGTTGGCCTGTTTGTTGATTTTTGATGCGGATGCACCGTTGTTTGATGATCAGTCCAGAGAACTGCTGGAGAGCTTGGCATCGATGATGTCGGTCGCCATCGAGAATAGTATTACGTTGGCTGAGAGTCGTAGAATTGAGGTGGACTTAGAGAAATCGGTGGCTACCTATCGTACGCTGGTGGAACAGATTCCCGCCATCACCTATATCGCAACGCTGGATCGCAGCCGAATCCTGTTTGTTAGTCCACAAATTGAAGCTGTTTTAGGCTATTGTCAGGATGATTTCCTGGCTAATCAGGAAATTTGGTCACAACAGATTCATGAAGAAGATCGTGACCGTGTGCTTTCAGAAGTGCAACAGAGCCTGAAAGATAATATCCCTTTTCATTCTGAGTATCGCATCTGCTCAAAGTCTGGTAATTATCTCTGGGTGAATGATGCAGCCTCCAAGGTGATCGATCATGAACAGGATCTATATTTTCAGGGTGTAGTGCATGATATATCCGAGCGCAAAGCATCTGAAAAGAAATTGCTGCAGATGGCACATTTTGATCAATTAACCGGTTTGGCGAATCGCGTGTTATTCCATGATCGCCTTGATCAGGTTGTAGCGCATTCCAAGCGCCATCATCAGAAATTTGCGGTGTTATATCTGGATCTCGATGGCTTTAAAGCTGTAAATGATGATCTGGGACATCAGGCTGGTGATGATCTGTTGGTAGAGGCTGCACGCCGCTTGAAAAGCATGGTGCGTGAAGTCGATACAGTCGCGCGCATGGGTGGTGATGAATTTACCATTATTTTAGATGATGTGAATTCGCACGCTACGATTCAACATATTGCCAACAAACTTATCGAAGCAATTGCAGCTCCTTATCAACATGTGGGAGATACGCATCAGGTAACCATGAGCATGGGCATCGCCCTTTATCCTGATGATAGTACAGAAAGAGGGGTGTTAATTACTGCTGCCGATAATGCTATGTATAGCGCTAAAAATGGTGGAAAGAATTGTTATTGTTTTCATCAGAGTGAAGAGTAGATCAAGATTTTATGCTGGTACCGATTTTAATACAACAGTGAAACAAGTATTCCGGATTGGTACAAAGAATTACACATGACCTAAGCGATTGTTCAGGGATGCTCTATGAACCTACTTGATTACCTTTTTGATTATAGAGGTCAATCAGTTTGGATTCTAAACGTTGATTATTACTCCTCTCGCTAGCCTGATGCGCTTCCTGGGAGATAGAGGATTGATCCTGCGCGCTTGTGCTATGGGAGTGAGCACTGGCTGGAACTTTTACAGGCGTCGATTGCGACTGCTGAAGCAGGCGAGAAATAAAACCATCTGCAGGTAAAATCGTAAGCGCCACATGCATCTCCTTTATAAAATTATTGTAGAAAGGTGGTTTTCATTGCTTTTCTACAAGAGTATTCATCGGCTGAATATTCACAGACTTTAGAAATATTTTGAATGGTATGGCTGCTTTTGGTGCAGAAAAGAGACTATGATGATTTATCTTTAAATATGCATCGCATTGAGTTTCTTAGCAATGATATCGTGATTTAACCATATTACCGGTGCCGATGGGGCAGACATCTGGTGGAATATCAATGGTCCGGTACCTTCGAGCACCAGGCCACTCAGGTGTTCTGTAATCAATGCTTTGTTATGCTTGTGCAGAGCAGTGATCTTGCCTGATGTGCCAACCATTACCTCAGCCAGTTCTTCACTGTTATCCATTGGCCATGATTCGAAGTTACGGAACTCGGTAATTACACCGTTGGCATTGTACTCTTCTATAGTCTGTAACAATGCTTCCAGTGAGTGTCCTTCGGCTAGCAGTTCACGGCATTTATCCCACTGTGCTTCGGCCCACTGGGCACCATTTTCTCTTTTTAATGAGAGAAGCAGGGGGAAGAGTGATAGTTCCACTCCAGCAAAAATATCGGAAGAGTTGGTACGAATCTCAGGGCAATTGAATACAGTTGCTTTGATGCCTCTGCCCCACGCTGCTTCGGCAATAGACTCCAGGCGCATTTTTGCGTAACCCTGCGTATAGTTACTGTAACTCTGCCACTGATATTCATCGTTGATCAGAATTTCAGTGCCATGATAACCATAGGCGCTATAACATACTTTGCCGTCACTGTTTTCCAGGCGCTGGCGTAGTGCATCGGTTGCTTCGATAAGATATTGAAACGTATTAGCTGAGACTTCATCAAAGTTCTTCAAAATAAACTTACCAAGATCACTATCAAGCAGTGTGCGGGAGGACATGAAACGGGCTCCGCGCCCTTTATAGATGCGATTAGCAATGGCCAGGAACACCTTTACCTTGGGGATGCCTCCCGCCATGGTATGGGCGAAATAGGCGTTGGCACCATCGGGAATCATATCCTCTAATTCAGTAACAACCTGGGCCAGTGAATCTTTAAAGCGTTTTACGCCAACCTCACGGCACTGCTCAACATGGGCCCAATCAAGCTTATCTTCCTGCCAGGTTTTGATGCCCATACTGCCAAGCAGGTCGGTAGGGGTTGGCTCTCCATCAGCTGAATCAAGATCAAAGCCTGCCATCATTGGTACGTTGATAATGCGACCACCAAGGTTATCCTCTGCAATGTTGAGCTCTTCATCGGTAAGCGGACGCAGCTGATTGTTTTCATCACGACGACCAACAGTGATCCCCACAATAGTCATGCCTGCATCACGAGCCTGATCGATCAAACCATTAACATAACCACGGCCAAACAGCTCACCGAATAGAACAAAAACATCTCCTTTCTCAAAGATATTCTGAGTCGGAATTTCGCGTAATGGGTTCAAATCAGTCATTTTAGTTTGTCGTCCTTGGTTAAATAGTCATTCGCCTGAAGCCACTGTAATAATAAAGATGACATCGTGATGCGATTTGGAGCGCACCAAAACGTAAGCAGGTGAGAACGAGATAGTAATTTTTTAAGCAGTAAATGCCATCATATTCTTATCCATGAATGGCAAGGTGTCATTTTTATAATTTCAAAGTTGTTTCAGCAAGCTTCTTGGTGTCGACTTGCCTCCTGCTCAATGCTTTATCCGACATTCCGCACCTTTTAGGTTCAATTGTTCTATTTAATTGGCGCTTCACGAATCTGTGTGGG
>CAYZJL010000115.1:0-7006 GCA_964478615.1 uncultured Zetaproteobacteria bacterium | reverse complement strand
TGACGTGGATCCGTCAGGTGGTGTTTTTTTCAACTCGTCAAGTAAATGGCTTGCCAAACGGGTGGCCTTTTTTTGGTGCGCATTTAGAGATTTGATTGCTGTGGTGTCCTCGCGGATCGTGTGAATAAATTTAGACAGTGTTGAAAATGTTGCTGTAATCAATCGCCAGACTGAACGACAGATTAGCTTTATTGGGAGGTTCCATCGTTATGACAATCCACAAAGTGATATTTGCGAGCATCTTATCCATTGCCACTACCATGATCGCACCCTCCGTTGATGCGGCTGAAACGCTGCATGCCGTCGGCTCAACGACGGTATTACCGGTTGTATCGGAAGCGGCAACGGCCTTTCATGAAACACATCCGGATATTACGATTACGGTTTCGGGTGGCGGTTCCGGGGTTGGTATCACATCCATGATTCAGGCTACAGCGCAGATCGGTATGGCCTCGCGTACAACCACGTCGGAAGAGCAGGCCAAGCTGGATGGTCGGATGGATGGGTCGGTGGAAAATATCGTCATTGCCCGTGATGCTGTAGCCATTGTGGTATCGAAAGCGGTTTATCTCGGCGGCATCACGCACCTGTCACTGGCTCAGATTGCTGGTATCTACCGTGGTAAAACAACCAACTGGAAACAGCTGGGCGGGCCGGATGCACAAATTCTGGTCATCGATAAAGAGGCCAGCCGTGGCACGCGCCACGTGTTTGCCAAAGCTGTGCTCGGTAGCAGTCACGCACGGGCGCCAGGAGCATCACTTATTTCAGGCTCCAATAACGAGGAACAGGCCATTGTAGCGCGCAGCAATCAGGCCATCGGCATGCTCTCCAACGCCTGGCTAAATGATCGGGTGCGCGGTATCGCGATTGATGTGGATGGCACAGCAGTCAGCCCCACGATTGCACAGATTCGTAGCGGCAATTATCCGATTAGTCGTAACCTGCATTTGCTGGTCTCCAAAAACGCATCGCCAGCTACCCGTTCATTTGTGCAGTTTCTGCTTTCAGATCAGGGGCAGGGTATCGTCAAAAAAAACGGTTACCTGCCCGTTCGCTAACGCAGCAAAACCATGATGCTTCTCAAACCAGGCCTCTATTTGACTGCACTACTGACAGTGTTGTTTGTACTGGCCGTGCCTCTGTTTTTGCTGCAGACATCGATGCCATTCTGGGCTTCAAACGGATTTTCCGTTATCACAGCAACAGAGTGGTTCCCCTATGAACAGCTGTTCGGCATGTTACCCGCTATCGTTGGCTCGAGCTGGGCGATTATGATTGCACTCGGCATGGCCATCCCCTGCGCTATCGCCGCCGCTATCGTCGGCAACGAAATGATGCCTGCCTGCATGAGCTCTGCCATTCGACTCGGTTTGGAGGTGCTGGCCGCCATTCCCTCCATTGTCTATGGCCTGATCGGTTTGTGGGTGGTGCTGCCACTGCTGCAATCGATGTTTGGCCTGTTGAGCGGTCATAGTCTGCTGGCTGCCGGATTGATACTGGCCCTGATGATTTTGCCGATGATCACCCTGATGAGCATGGATGCATTGAAACAGGTGAAGCCAGAACAGCGCCAGGCGGCTTTGAGTCTTGGCTTGAACTGGGATGCACTGCTGTTTCGGGTGCTGCTGCCGCAGGCCTGGCCCGGTATCCGTTCCGGCATTCTGCTGGCGCTGGGGCGTGCGCTGGGTGAAACCATGGCGGTGATGCTGGTGGTCGGCTCGATGGATCGTATGCCGCAACCGATCACCAATATATTGCAACCGGCTCAGACTTTGACCTCCCGCATTGGTCGTGAAATTGGTGAAGCGGCTTTTGGTTCGATGCATTTTTCCGCTCTGATGGCCTGCGGTCTGCTGCTGGCACTGATTGGACTGAGCATCTCGCTGCTGTCACATATGCGAACGGTTAAGTTGTGAGTATTCAACCGTGAACAATCACACCGTGAGCAACCAAATCATAAGCGGCTCAAAACTTCTGGTGATTGTGCTCGCACTACCGGCTCTAATATTACCCGCTGCCTGCCTTGCTTATATTCTCTGGCAGGGGGTTCCCACCTTGAACTGGCAGGTGTTGAGCGGTGAAGGCTTGTCCGGTTTCGGGCTGGAACACGGGTTGTTCGGCCAGATTCTGGGTTCCTTGTTATTGATGCTCGGAGCCAGTTTGCTGGCTGCTCCCGCTGCCATCGGCCTGTCACTGTTCACGCGCTTGTATGCAAGTTCCCGATTACAACGACAGATCATCACTATGTTGCATCTACTACAGGGCATTCCGCCCATTGTTTATGGCCTGTTCGGGCTGGTGGTGTTCGTACACCTGCTGCACTGGGGTATTTCGCTGCTGGCCGGTATGATTATTCTGGCTGTCATTATCCTGCCGATTCTGGTGTTGAACGCGCTGCATGCCCTGAACGCCATTCCAGCCGAACAGACTGAATCGGCCAGAGCGCTGGGTTTGAGTGATGTGCAACTGATCCGCCGCGTCTGGTTGCCCGCCGCCTGGCCAGCCATGCTGACCGGTCTGCTGCTCGGTATGGCCAGGGCTCTGTCTGAAACCGCCCCCATTCTGTTCACAGCTACTGTTTTTTCCGGTGTATTGTGGCCGGATTCGTTGCTAGCACCAGTCACTACCCTGCAAACTCATATTTTCTATCTGGCTCAGGAGGGTAGCAATGCACATGTCGTCAGCATCGCCTGGGGCGCGGCCACATTGCTGATTGGGCTGGTGCTGCTATTTAGTTTAAGCGCCCTGCTCTTGCGCCGAAAAGATCAAAAGCCAAGGATAAGCCAATGAATCAGCAACTTAATATGAGAGATATTCCGGTGAACAGGCGGACTGAAACGCCCGTATCTACAGAAGCACAAGCTGTTAGCCAACAAAACAGCCTCAATATTCAGCACCTCTCTCTTCAGCTTGAGGGGCGCGACATACTCAGCGATATCACTGTTGACCTGCCGAGCAGTGGCATCACCTGCCTGATCGGGCCATCCGGCGCAGGCAAAAGTACGCTGCTACGCTGTATCAACCGCCTGCATGAGCAGTGGTGGGGAGAGATAGCGCTGAGCGGCCAGTCGATTCGCAATGCCGATGCCGATCAACTCAGACGTAAAATTGGCCTGATCGGGCAGAAACCAGCCCTGTTCCCCTGCTCGATTCGCGATAATGTGGCATTCGGCCTGAGCCGTTCACAACGCAAACATATCGACACTGCAACGATCCGTGCCGCCCTGATACAGGCCGCCCTGTGGTCGGAGGTGGAGCACAGGCTTGATGAACCGGCAGAACACCTCTCCGTCGGTCAGCAGCAGCGCCTCTGTCTGGCCCGGGCGCTTATATTAAGCCCTGCCATGCTGCTGCTCGATGAACCGACTTCGGCACTGGATCCGCGCGCACGCGATAACATTGAACAAACGATGCTGGGCATCGCGCCTCACATGCCACTGTTGTGGGTCACCCACGATTTGGATCAAGCCCGGCGTATTGCCAGGCATATTATCTTCATGTGCGATGGAAAACTGATCGAACAGGCTGATGCTGACAGTTTCTTTGATCAGCCAAAGCGCATCGAATCACGCGAATTTCTGCGCTGGAGCGTGTGTGATTGCTGAATCAATAGAATCACCCCTCCTGTTGCTGTGTGAATGGATGCTGTGAATGGATTGCGCAAACCGTTCAGGTTTGTAGCCTGAGTTATGCGAGCTATACTCAAGCAATGCGTGAACAGATTGATTCCATACTGAAACAAACTTCACCTGAACTGCATGCTGATGTGCGGCGGCTGTTTGAAATTTCCCAACAATTTACCATGTTGATGCGTGGGGTCTGCGAGCAGGAGTCATATACCCTGTTTGTCGATCAGGCCGCTGCACGGTTGCCGGATGGCAGCGCAAAATGGGTGCCTGCTTATGAGGGTAGCGATCTGGTCGGCTGTCTGGCGCATCTGCGCAAGTGCAAACATCGCGGCCATCGCCATCTGATCTGGTGGGAGATGGGGCTGCGTGGTGATATGGATGCATCGTGCCGTGCTATTGCTGATTTTGCATCGGGCTTGATGGATGAGGCTTTAAGAATGGCAGAGCTTTTGGTGGCGCCACGATATGGACGTATTGAAGGTGGATCATTTTGTGTGATCGGACTCGGTAAATTGGGCGGGCGTGAGCTGAACCTAGGTTCCGATGTCGACCCGCTGTTTATCTGGCAGGGTGAAGGTAAAACAATCGATGGACGGCAGTCAGTGCCGGTTCAGGAATATTATATGCATCTCTCGCGCATGCTGATCCGCCTGATGAGCGAACGAACGGTGGATGGCATCGTGTGGCCGGTGGATATGCGCCTGCGTCCGGGCGGTGATGCTGCGGCAATCGCGTTGAGCCTGGATGCGAGTGTGAATTTTTATCTTGAATACGGGCAGACATGGGAGCGGGCTATGCTGATCAAGGCGCGCCCGGTGGCCGGGAACCTGCCTTTAGGTCAGGCTTTTGTGGATGGCATAGCGCCATTTATTTATCGCCGTTACCTTGATTATACCACCGTGGCTGCACTGGCCGATATGAAGCGCCGTATCGATGGGCAGGCTGGCAGTGGCGGTATTGAACCTGGCTTTGATGTGAAGCGTGGTCGTGGTGGGATTCGTGAAATTGAGTTTATCATTCAATCTATGCAGCTATTGCACGCCGGAAGAAATGAGCTATTGAGAGTGCAGCCCAGCATGCAGGCGATTGAACTATTACAGAAAGCTGGAGCGATTGGTGAAGAGGATCTGCATGCCTTGCAGGCGGCCTATCGTTTCTGGCGCCGTATCGAGCACGCTATTCAGTCGCGTCGTGGTGAGCAGACACATAAGTTGCAGGCTGATTACGCAGAGTATCTAACTGCCGCGACCGGTATTGAGGATGTCGATGCAGAGATGCGGCGACAGGCTGGAATGGTTGAAGAGGCTTTTCGTAGACATATTAAACCGGTGGGTGAAGAAGCTGGTGAGCAGAAAGGTTGGTTATCCGGCCAAACGTTTGATGAGACAAAGCGTTTTGATATTCTGGATGAGGTTAGCTCTGAGCGCATGTCGCAAGCTCTGCAGGACGTTGATGAATGTTTGTCACGCGGGGCTCTGCCTGAGCGTAGTCGTGTGCAGGTGGAACGTATTCTAGAGCAGGCCATGCCATGCTGGCTGGATGATGAAAACGGGGTCACTGCACTCGAATCATTCTCAAAACTGATTCGTTCAATCTCCGGACGTGCAACCTGGGTTGACCTGATGGCAACGCATCAGGGGGTGTTGGAGTGGTTGATCGGTGTCCTGTCGGCCAGCCGTTATCTGGCTGATCATATTGTCAAAGATCCATCGTGGCTGGAGTGGCCGTTGATGACAGAACATAGTGATACGGATATTAAACAGATCTGTGCTCAGCTTGATGGACTCGATGGTTTTGATGATGTGGAACAGACACTGGCTGATATTGGTCGCGCAGTGGATCAGGCGCGTCTGCTTTGTGCACTGGATATTGATGCCCATACGGCGGATGCGATGACAATTGGAGCCTGGTTGGCCGATGTGGCCGATGCGGCTACATCGGCTGTGTTGCGCCTCTGTCTGTATGAGATGGATCTACCCGAAGATTTTCCGTTTGTGGCACTGGCGATGGGAAAACACGGTTCGCAGGAGATGGGCCTGGTCTCTGATCTCGATATGGTGTTTGTGTTGGTGCACGATGAACCGGCTGAGCATGTTGGTCGGCGTAGTCGGGGTGAGCATGCCCAGCGCATTGGTCGGCGCATGATTCACTATCTATCCGGTCATCCGCCATTTGGTGCGGGCTTTGAGTTTGACGCGCGTTTGCGCCCGTCAGGCAGTTCAGGTGTGCTGGTGACTACTCTGAACGGATTCCACGACTATCAACTGCATGAAGCCCAAACCTGGGAGCATCAGGCACTGTGTCGGGCCAGAGCTGCGGCAGGGGTTGAAAGCGCTAAAACAGCAGTGGAGGCGGTGATTCAGGAGGTGTTGCAGCAGCAGCGTAGTGCGCAGCTGCTTGCCGCCGATGTGATAGAGATGCGTGCCAAGATGCTGGATCACCTGGGCAGTAAATCAGATGCCGTGATCAATCTTAAACACGATGCCGGTGGCCTTGTTGATATTGAATTTTTGGCACAATATGCTCGGCTGGTTTTTGGCATTGATCATCGTAGGGTGATTGATGTCTTTCATGGGTTGCCTGTTGATACCCCTATTGGGTGGCAACAGCAGCTTAAGTTTCTTGCAGACACATATCTTGAGTTTCGTCAGATGGAGAATGTGTTGCGCGTGGAGCTGTGGGCATCCGTCGGTAAGCTCTCCAGCGATGCAGCGGCCACTGAGTGGGAGACGATGCGGCGTCATGCTGTGATCAAGTCACCGGATGAACTGGAAATGCGCATGCTTAAGGTGCATGCACTGTTCAACAGCTTGTTAAAGGTGTAACACGGTGGTTCCCTCAATATCGAGATGGTTCGATCTTATCACGACAACTACTCATTTATACACTAACAGGGTTGTATGTTTGTATCTTTTCTGATGATCAAAATTTACTATTTCAGTAAGTCGGCTATGCTATCACAAAGTTTAAGAGGTGGAGGAGGCTGAGTGTATAAATTCAGCCTTGCTGAAGGTGTGTGGGTTTGGCTTTAGTATCCTCTGGAATTAGAGATGGTTGAGTAGAGGCCGCTGACACGATGGATATTCTTCAATACGAATCAAAAATTTGGGCAACGGCAAATTTGCTGCGTGGCTGTGGTATTAAAGAATCGGAATGGCCATCGTTTATGATGCCTTTCTTCGCTTTAGCCATGATTGAAAGTCGTTTGGTTCGTATGTTTGATCAACTCAAAGCAGATATTGGTGAAGAGGCATTTGGCGAAATAGATAAGGATGATCTTTACGCCATGATCCGTGATGAAGGTCAGGGTTATAACATTTTCATCTTTGAAAAATCGCAATCACTCAAGGATATTTGTAAGAATGACAAGTCCT
>CAYZJL010000114.1:0-7084 GCA_964478615.1 uncultured Zetaproteobacteria bacterium | reverse complement strand
AGCTTGCAAGCTTTAGATTTGACCACACATTCACTATTGTCAGTCAACGCTAGCGCTCTATTTATCTTAAACCAGATTACAAACTGCTTGTATATTTAACACTCAGCTTTTATCGCCATCATCCTGATCATCACGGTCATAATCACCCGGACGTCTTTTCTTGGCATATTTTCTAGGATCATGGAAGCCAGTATCATCTGGATCTTTCCAGCCTGCAACACCACCGACAAAGAAATAACCCGATGCAAAGGTTAATACAGACAGGAACATCACCGTATACAGAATAAAGATGGTCATGCCCTGATCCACCAGCAACTGAAGATCCAGGCCTGACGGAGATGATTTCACTTCTCCAATAGCATAGGAGGATGCCTGCACTCTCAACTCAGCACCTTTAAGGGTGTAGAGCACATTCTTGCTCAGGTAGTTATTGATCTGGACAGTCATATCTTCGACAAGCACGTTGATATCCTTGTTCCAGAGATTGAAATCAGGGCTGGTTGAACTTTTATCCAATACGGTTATGACAGCCTGATCTACCACCTTCAATAAAACTACATTCACCACGTTGTCAAAGTCGAGTGTTGATACGAATTCAACTGTTCCCCATTCAACCTCGGGGTTCGCCTTCAGTGTCAAGTCAAGTTTCACTGCCACTTCGCCTGAATCCGTTATACTGACGTGAGGGTCCAGGATTTCATAAGTAATACCGGTTTTCTTCGATGTGTCCTTAATATAAAACGTTGAATCCATATTTGCCTGTATGCTCTTTTGTGGAATGATCACAGGTAAACTTTCAACCTTATAAACATAACCGCCTATATTTGAGACGATAAAAAACAGTAGTCCCAAGGTAAATATTAGCTTTTTCGTTAGCACATTTCTCTCCTCATTTCACTCTTTCAAAAACAGTCAGGACTTTCTATTTTAAGCTTCAAATAAGGAGGGGATCTCTCCCCCGCCCTTATTTAATCATTAATAGAGCATAAGCATATGCCCTTATTTAGGATTAAACTCACATCGGCATAACTTACGCACATGTTTTACAAGCTCATGAATTTCTGCATCTGTTAACAGTGATTTCCATGGTGGCATCAAGGCTGATTTATTGATTGCAACACCACCCTCTTTAATCACCTTGAACAGATCAGCATCTGATCTGGCCTGCATATATTTACCATTACTATGGTTACGAGGAGGCACCGCCATATCACGTGCGTTTAAACCACTACCATGACCAGAAATACCATGGCACTGCATACAATACATGCGGTAATTTTTAGCTGCCGAATCTATTTGATCCTCTTCGTGGTAAACCTGTACTTTCTCATCACTACTCAGCTCATGTGCTGATTCATTAGACTCATTAGTTACCAACTTAACATCGCCTGAAAGAGAAATAATATAGTTCACCAGTTTTTGCAGGTCCTCTTCAGAAAGATCACGTGCCGGCATATATGTTTTGTGATCCCATAACCTTGGTTGACGGGTAAAACTCAGCATAAATTCCGGTTTCAGACGTTTACCTGCCGTGTAAAGTTCAGGGCCTGATAAGCCACCAAAATCAGGTGCTATACGATGACAGGCCATACAGCCATTGCCTTTATCAAACAGCAATTCACCCGCAGCGCCTGCCGAGATCGTTGGATCCAGCTTTTCGACTTTCAACAAAGCACCTTTCGCTCTCTTACCAGCCAATATAGAGGCAACCTGATCCGCCTCTATAGCAGTGAGTCGCACGTGTTCATCAAAAGATGTCTTACGCACCATATCTCTGCTTCTGCCTGACTCAACATGATCCAGATAAAACATCCCGGAAGGCCGAATTTGTTTCGGGTGCTGCAACCACTCTTTCAACCAACGTTGATTATACTTGCTGCCAGCATAGTACAGAGCAGGGCCTTTACGCCACATTCCTGCAGTTTCATGCCTGGTCAATTGATGGCAGGAGGCACATTCATTTTTCTCCATCACCTTCAAGCCCGCTGCACTCTCTGCAAATGCTGATGTGCAGAACAGCAGTGCAAAGGCTGTGCAAGCAACTGATAAAGTGCGAGTCAGATATTTCATTCTTAGTGACCTCTGCGCCTGGTTTTAATCTTCGTGCCTTTGAATCCTGTATGTTCAAACAGACCATAACCTTTTTTCATAGAGTCCTGATAAAAGAAGTTAGAATCATATTTAACATCTTTCCATACATACCATTCATCCACTGGTGTACCTTCATATTCCTGCACTGTAATTGGGCCACCTGGGAATTTACCACGCGCAGTCACATGTTTATCAACATGATCGTGGAAAATGAAACGGCCTTGTTTATGATTAGCAGTATAGATTGCATCATAACGCTCACCCGGACCAACCAGAATAGTCTCGGATTTATATGGCGCCACCAGAGGTAAACCATCTTTATGGGTTACAGTCCAGTCATGACCATGTACATGCATCGAGTGAATTGCGCCGCCAGCACCAACCAAGCGTACACGTATTACATCACCAGTCTTCATGCGAATAGGTTGCGTATAAGGGAATGAACGACCATTGACAGAAAAGTAATCTTCCACATCATATGGTGTTGAACCTGTACCATATTTATCAGCATTGGCTGATTCCCAAGTGGACATCATCATGATCACATCTTTGGTCACTGTTTTTTCCAACGCTGTTGGATTCTTCGGATCGATAATAATAGGGCCCCACATACCACGAATACCCACATGTTCATTCACATTTACATGGCAGTGATACCAGAGCGTGCCGGGACGATCCGCCTTCATTTTATAGGTAAATGTAGTACCTGGTTTAATAGGTTCTTGCGTTATACCAGGTACACCATCCATCCGCCATGAGCCCATCTGATGGAAACCATGCCAATGAATAGTATGCGAAAGGGTCGTATTATTGGTGACATGAATAACCAGATCATCACCCTCTTTAGCGTGAATGAGCGGACCAGGCACCTGGCTGTTAAATGCAAACACTTTGTAATTCAAATCTGGAGCCACTGCCAGTGACACTTCGTCAATCGACATATTCATCTCACGTGTTGCCGCCTGAGCCGTCGTCATCGCTGCAAACAGCCCGCCGATCGCCAGTGACATTGCTACCATTAACCTTAATACCCTCATTACCTGTCCTCCTTATTTTTAAATATTGCGTATATACACGCAATTCTATACAGCTTACACAAACGGATCGGTATATATATCCGCCATTGATGCACCTGCCATAAAACATGTCTGCTTCAATCCATTTACAACCTCAGGATCACCACACACATAAATCCGCCAACCAGCAAGTTGTGGTACAGCGGCCTGAACAAGCTGTTGAATATCACCCTGCCTGCCTCCCGATGGTGCTTCGCCATGCAACACGCAGGGGATATAATGCACGTTTTGATGCTGTTGCGCCAGCGCATTTAACGCATCGACATAATACAATCCCTGTTTTGCCAGGCTGGCATGGAACAGATGAATCTCACCACGATGCCCCTGTTGCAGTGCATCACGAACAATGCCGTACAACGGAGCAAGCCCTGTACCAACACCAACCATCAGCAAAGATTGATCTAAATCTCTGTCCGTATAAAAACAATCGCCAGCAGGTCCATCTATAGTAAAGCTATCACCAACTTGCACATCATCGTGAAGATAACCGCTCATCTGTCCGTCCGGCACACGCTTCACATGCAGCTCTAACGATGCATCGCCCGGCATACTTGCCAACGAATAACTACGCACCACACTTGTTTCAGGCTGTTTCAGATTAATAAACTGGCCAGCAAAATAATCGAACGTCTTCTCACATTGTAAGCGTAGACGCATGACCGATTCGTTTAGCATCTGCTTTTCAAGCACCGTGACGTTCATCCAACCCTTTGATACATCCGCAACAACCAACTCCATATCTTCTTCAGGTTTACAGATACAGGTTAAAAAATAGCCTTGCGCAGCCAATGTATCCTTCAAACCTTTCTGAGATTCAACGGGTGGTTTTCCTTTGACCGCTTTGCTCATGCATGTCTGACACACGCCCTGCCCACATGCAGAAGGGAGTAGTACACCATGCCGGGTCAAACTCTCAAGAATTGTTTCTCCTTGATGACAATCATAATCATGACCATCAAACGTAATTATCGGCATGGCACACTCTCTTCATTCATTTTTCAATTATTTATCGATTAAGCACATCATCACGAACGCTATCTGCAATCGCAATAACTTCTGCGACCTTGGCCTCATCAACACCCAGCTCTGCCAGCGTTGAACGCAAATGTGCTAACACATGTTCAAAGTGAGAATCATTCAAGCCCATTTTTTCTACCAGGTGTTTATGACCAACACGCATATCCATACCGGTATAATTATTTGGACCACCAAACACCATGGTCAAAAAGGCTTTCTGTTTAGCTGCCTGCTTTTCCATATCAACGCCTTCAAAGAAGCGTTTGATATAAGCATCACTCAATACTCTGCGATAAAAAATACCAACTGCTGCATCAATGGAGGCTTCGCCACCCAACTCTTCATATAAACTCATAAACTATCCTCCGGCATTATAAAAACTCAGACCATGAATTCAGAATTCGTAAAGAACACATCTGAGATTGGAGAAATAATGATGGCACCCATAAAAGATGTCAATAGAACATATTTTCTAGTTTTAAAAGATGCAAGTAGAACATATATTTTAATTGCTTATCACCATCACCCATCTATACTGGCCCCATGCATTTAACGCGCTATACAGATTACTCCCTACGTGTATTAATATATTTGGGCGCTCATCCCGGCGAACGCGCCACCATCACGCAAATCACAGATCACTTTGGCATCTCCCGAAATCACCTGGTGAAAGTAGTGCATAACTTAGCACGGCTAGGATACATTCATACCATACGCGGCAAGTCAGGTGGCATGATTTTGGCCATGGAACCAAAAGATATCAACCTTTCTGCCGTGGTTCAACGCATTGAACCGCATCTGAATCTGCTGGAATGTTTTGACAATCAAACCAACACCTGCCCAATCGCAACGCAGTGTAAATTAAAAGGTATTTTCTTTCAGGCTAAACGCAGCTTTATGGGTGTGCTGAACAACTATACATTGGCCGATATCCTGGTCACGGATGAAACGCCTCCAGTCCCTTCTCTTTCTGAACATATTACCCCCATCACCCTGCATTCAAACGGCTAAAAAAAACCTGTTTTCGACGTGCTCTTTCAGTGCGTTCAATGTATGAATAGTTAAATCAAGCGACTTTCAGCTTGCCCCCCAAGGGTGAATGCTTAGCGTGCCGTGTTTGAAAAAAACATCCACTGCACACAGAGGGAACACTATGCTGTCCAAAATCACCCAACATATCGAACCCCGTCATTTCGGTCTGCTCGCACTATGTGTCCTGGCTTTTATATATATGGCGCTATTTCGTTATGATGCTTATGGCATCGAAGAGGGGGCAGCACGCGCTCTGCTTATCAACTGGTCAATTATTGATCACGTTGCAAATGCCACGCCACTGTTTGGTTTCCCTGACCTGCGCGCCATCATGTTTATGTTTCTGGACCTGCACTGGGCCGGCAGTCTGGCTGCCGCCAAAGTATTCACCCTGTTCATGTTATTGGGCACCGCATTGATGCTCTATCGCTGGTCAGAAGCCAACGACAGTGCCGAAGTCGCCACCATGGCAACCGCCATGCTACTCATCTCACCAATATCCATCATGCAGACAGATTCCCTTTCACCCGGCGTGTTCCTGCTGTTCTGTTTCGCAACAGCATACTGGATGAACGCATACTTTCAGAAAGCTATCCGTATCATGTCTGCTTCATATTTCCTGTTGCTGTTAATGAGCGCTTTTGCCGTCAGCCTGCATCCGATGGGATTAGCTCTTCCGATTGCTTTGACACTGCTCTGGCTACCAAAAAATACCCCATCAAATGATGGCAATGTGCAATCAGACGATGAACAACAACAGATGCTTGATAAACGTCGTAACCTGTTCATTGGCCTTGCCATCACCACAGCTTTACTCGTATTCGTTCGCTGGGGCTGGGCCGGACTGGAAAAAGGCGGCGATCACCTCGCCAGCCTTGGAGCAGTGCTAACCGGTTCACCTATTCTGCAAAACACACCGCCGGTCGGTTTCGGCCTCATCATTGCCAGCCTGCTCGGTTTTGTCATCGCCATATATATCTATCGCCGCTATTTTGAACTCTTCAGTTTGACGCTGGTCATCGCATGTTTGATTGGCCTGTTTCAGCCGGACACCTCATGGGCACTCTTAGCACTGGCATGCACCCTCTTTCTTGGTTTGCCGATGCTGATCGCGGCACATCGCAGAACAGGTATTCAGAGTCTTATCGGCCAACGTGGTCTGGTCATTTTACTGGTCATTATTTTCACCAGCATCTGCACATCTGCTGACAAACATTATCGCATGATCAGTCAATTAAAGCTCAAGTCTGACACCGATAACCTGCTTGCATCAGCCGCTCATATCGCCAGCAACCACGATATCGAATTCCTTATTGCCAGCCAATGGCCTGCCCGCACCATGCTCGCCACCAAACGTGATGTACTACCCTTACCACCACAACGCATTTTACAGGACCCAGATACCTTCATCGAAAAAACTGCCAGTGTAACGCATTTCATGTTCGACACGAATGCACCGGAGAACAAGGCCCTGTCAAAAATGGGCGTTAGCATGCCGCAGCATATGCAGGCTGTTGAAATCCTGCCTGCCGGTGTGATTCTACAGATTAATGCAAAACCTGATGCGTCGATTCAGCCTTGAATAACTAATAAGTAACTTATTGTTCTGTACGTGATTATGAAAACCTTAGCCACTAATTCCACGAATTTACACGAATTAAAAATCTATGATTATTGCATTATTCGTCCCCTAGGGGAGTCTCTCTGGCTTCGCCATTCACCTTCTGTCCATTCGTGTGATTCGTGGCTCGCTTATGGTTTTGCCTGTAGTTAAAGAGTGGGCTCTCTTTCTTTTTTGAGACCGTAAAACAACTGAACTTTGTGCGTAATCAGGAATTATTACTCTTATTTAAATAATAAAAGAACAG
>CAYZJL010000113.1:0-7102 GCA_964478615.1 uncultured Zetaproteobacteria bacterium | reverse complement strand
GGAATGCTTCCAATCAGCCTGACAAGCTAGCACGTGAACAGTAAAAAAAAAGAATATTGGATGCCGTTCCGCGATTCAGAGGCAATCCGGGCTGGCTTCGCAATTGAAGATGCATAATAATTGCTGATATTGAAAGCAAAGGGGTGAAGATGGCTGAGCAGCAAAAGAGTTTGTGGAAACCGGGAAAACGTGATGTGATCTTTCTTGGCGTCGTTGCAGCTATTGTATTGGCGCTGGTACTGGGCTCTACGGAGCGGAAAACGATTCCTGTGCCAAGTGATGAAATGCATCGATCGGTGACCAGTAAAGCCGCCTGTATGGAGTGTCATGCTTCAACCGGCATACATCCGCAACCACCAACGCATACAAAAATGGAAAGATGTTTTTTGTGTCACACTCAGCCTGAGGGTTGGACCGGAGCGCCGAAGTGAAACGCATCGGCATAAGCCTTAAACCTAATGACAAGCGCGCTTGTAGCGTATTGGATGAACTGCAAGGCTGGTTATTGGCAAAAGATTGTGAGGTGTTTGTAGATAACAGTGTAGATCACGGGCTTGATCTGGATGATTTGTGTCAATCGATGACATTGTTACAAATGTTGGGACATATCGATCTGATGATTGTGCTCGGTGGTGATGGAACATTATTACATGCAGCACGTAACTTTATTGGTTCGGGCACACCGATTCTTGGTATTAATCTTGGGCGTTTAGGTTTCCTTACAGAAACCCCTGTTGGCGATATGTTTGATACTGTCGATGAAATCATGTCCGGGCATTTGATTACCGAACGTCATTTTAGTTTGAATGCTGAGATTTGGCGTGGAGACAGGATGCTTGCCAGTGGGCAAGCCATGAACGATGTTGTCATTGAACGCAGTGTACTTCCTCGCATGATTGGATTTGAGATGTACGTGGATAAGCAATTTGTTTTTCGCATGCGCGGTGATGGTCTTATTTTGGCTACACCAGCCGGTTCTACGGCTTACGCACTATCGGCCGGTGGTCCTATTGTACATCCAAGCCTGAATGCCATCAGTGTTGTTCCTGTTTGTCCGCACACACTATCGAATCGTCCGATTGTGCTGTCTGCTGACGATGATATTGAATTGCATTTGCGGGAATCACAACACTGTGCTTCGCTTAATCTGGATGGGCAGGAACTGTTATCTTTGCAACAGGGCGATCGGGTGATCATTCGAAAGGGCGCTGATATCTCACTGGTCTATCTGCCAGATCGTCATTATTACGAAGTGCTTAGAAGTAAACTGAACTGGGCTGGACAGGTCGAAACGGGCTGATGCTCACATCTCTCACTGTTAAACAATTTGCATTGATTGAGCATGTTCATTTGGAACTGCATGCCGGTATGACCGTGTTTACCGGTGAAACTGGAGCTGGTAAATCGATGCTGGTGGGGGCTTTAGGTGCTGTGTTTGGTGCTCGGGCGAGCAGTGAATGGGTGCGGCATGGTGCTGAAAAAGCTGATGTTACCGCAGTTTGGCAAGGTGATGATGCCCGTATTATCCGTCTGCTTGATGATCATGATATTGATGCAGAGGATGAATTGATTCTGAGACGTGTCGTGACGAAAGATGGTCGTTCCCGTGCCTATCTCAATGGTGTGCCTGTGGCTTTGAAAATATTGCGTCAAATCGGGGACGTTTGTCTGGATTTTCATGGTCAGCATGAACATCAGTCGTTGATGCAGGCCAGTGTTCAAATGCAGGTGGTAGATGCGGTTTTATCAGGCACTGCAGATAATAATATATTGAACGATGTGGCAGAGGCTTTTAAGTCTTGGAAAAAACAGCAGAATCAATTGAAATCGTTGCGGTCAGAGCGTGGTGATACAGAGCAGCAGGCTGCCTGGATGCGTGAAGAGCTGGTCAGGCTTGAAGTACTGCAACTGGAACCAGAGCTGGCTGAAAGTTTACAGATTACTGTGGATGCCGGGCGGCATCATGCGCAGGTGCAGCAGGCAGCGGCTGAATCATTAATGGTGTTGGATGAGGCTGAGCCATCGGTGCGTGCGTTGCTGGCGCGTGCCAGCCAGGCGTTGGGGCCGGTGGAAGCATTTCATCAGGCCCTGCGCGATGGCAGGATGTTGATTGATCAGATGGATGCATTGCTTGGTGAAGCGGTGCCTGAATTGCGCTATGTGATGGATCAATCCTTTGATGCTGCTGCGTTACGAGAGTCTGAAGAGCGTCTGCTGGCACTGCATGAAGCGATGCGCAGGCATGCTTGTGATGAGTCCGGTCTATTAAATCTGATAGAGGATTGGCAGCAGCAGTTGGCCAGACTTGATACGGCTGGTTGGGATGAAGCGAGCCTGTTGCAGGCAGTAGAAGAAGCTGCATCGCATTATCGTAGGCAAGCCGCCGCTCTGACTGAGCAACGTAGAACCGTTGCGACAGATATTTGCCAGCAGTTGCGGCCATTTTTGGATCGTTTGGCTCTGGCTGGTATGCAGGTGCGTTTTGATGTGCTGCCTCAAAAAGAAGAAAGTAGCTGGCATGCTTCCGGATGGGATCATATTACCATGAAAATCATGTCCAATCCGGGTGAACCATGGCGTGATCTGGCAGCCGTTGCATCCGGTGGTGAAGTGTCACGCCTGGTGCTGGCTCTGAAGGGCTGTGGAGCACTCAATGATATGCCGAATATAGCGGTGTTTGATGAAGTGGATACGGGTATCGGTGGTGAGACAGCCTGGTGTGTGGGTGAACTGTTGGCTTCGATGGGGAAAGAGCGACAGGTGTTAGTGATTTCGCATCTGCCGCAAGTGGCATCCTGTGCCGATCATCAGGTTGTGATTGGTAAGCGTGAGAAAGATGGACGTACATTGACACAACTTGAACCTGTACTGGCCACTGACAGGCAACATGAAGTTGCCCGCATGCTTGGTGGTACCGATGTTCATGGTCTACAGCATGCCGAGGCTTTTCTGCAACGTGGCCAGAGCATCTCTATCGCATGACGCATCATATCATAGTACGTAACGCTATCGCATCCGATGTGCCACATGTCCATGCGTTGTTAATGCCGTTCGCAAAACAGGATATTATTCTGCAACGGGATGAAGATAATATATTCCAGCATTTGCAGGAGTTCTTAGTTGCAGAATGTGATGGCAAGGTTGCAGGCGTCGTTTGTGCGCATATCTATGGTAAAAACCTGGCAGAAATACGCTCTTTAGTGGTTGATCCTGCTTTCCAGAAACACGGTATAGGCCGATTGCTTGTTGAAGGGTGTGAGCAGTGGGTAACAGACCTTGGTGTAGCAAAATTGTTTGCTTTGACTTATGTCACCGGTTTTTTTACCAAGCTCGGTTACCGGATAGTAAGCAAAGAAAGTTTGCCGCATAAGGTCTGGACAGTGTGTGTGCACTGCTCTCGATTTGCCGATTGTGATGAGGTGGCGGTGGAGAAGTTACTCTCTGATGCACCTATTATGCCGATGTCGATACTGCCCATCATTGAAGTCGATGGATGATCAGGGTTTATGCTGGGTAGGTTGTGTAATGAATGTATGGACATCATGCATTCGGCTGCCAAACTTCCCGCGCCTTGTTTTCGGAGAAAGCGTTCGGTTGCAACCATTCGATGTCAGCTTGTGTCTCTGTGGCTGAATGTAAGTTGTAAAACAAGAGAGATTCCCCTAGGGATTGTGATTAAAGGATTTATCAATGACTGAATTAAAAAATGATCTGTTTTTACGTGCATGTTTGAGAGAGGACGTGGAGCGTACACCCGTTTGGATGATGCGTCAGGCTGGCCGCTATCTGTCTGAATATCGTGCGACGCGTGCCAAGGCAGGTGGTTTCCTAAAGCTGTGCCGCTCCCCTGAGTTGTGCTCTGAAGTAACGTTACAGCCCATTGATATTCTTGATGCCGATGCAGCGATTCTGTTCTCCGATATTCTGGTTGTGCCGGAAGCGATGGGCATGGAGTTAACATTTGGTACGGGTGAAGGACCAAAGTTCCCTGATCCAATCACCTGTCGTGCCGATGTGGAGAAATTACCTGTACTGGATGATCCAAGCAAAGAGCTGGGTTATGTGATGGATGCAGTATCTACCATTCGCCGAGATTTGAATGGCCGTGTACCGTTGATTGGTTTTGCAGGTTCTCCATGGACACTGGCTACCTATATGGTTGAAGGCGGCGGTTCTAAAACCTTCTCCAAAGTAAAAGCCATGGCCTTCAACGAACCTGAAACCATGCATCTGCTGCTGGAAAAACTGGCTGATTCTGTTGCTGCTTATCTGAACGGTCAGATCGCCAGTGGCGCTCAGGCAGTGCAAATATTTGATACCTGGGGCGGTATTCTTAATACCAGTAACTATCAGGAGTTTTCACTGCAATATATGCAGCGCATTGTATCGCAGCTGACGCGTGAACATGATGGCCGTAAAGTGCCTGTGATCCTTTATTCCAAAGGAGGCATGGGCTGGCTGGAAGCGATGGCCGATACCGGTTGTGATGTATTGGGGCTGGACTGGTCTATCGACATTGATGAAGCACGTAAGCGTGTAGGGGACAAGGTTGCATTGCAGGGCAATATGGACCCAACCATGTTATACGCTAAACCAGAACGCATTCGTGCCGAAGTAAAAGATATTCTTGCTAAGTTTGGCCATGGAAATGGTCATGTGTTCAATCTTGGTCACGGTATTACGCCGGATGTGCCACCTGAACATGCCATTGAATTCTTTAAAGCCGTGCGCGAAGAGTCAGGTAAGTATCATCAATAATAATCATCAATTCAAAGCGAAGGAAGAACCCATGACACCCAACACTCCTACCATTATTTATACTAAAACTGATGAAGCGCCAGCGCTTGCCACCTATTCATTGCTTCCAATCGTGCAGGCTTTCAGTAAAACGGCGAATGTGAATGTGGAAAGCAAAGATATTTCACTGGCAGGCCGTATCATTGCCAATTTCCCGGATAATTTAACGGAAGAGCAGAAGCAGTCTGATGCTTTGCGTGAATTGGGTGAGCTGGTCAAGCAATCGGAAGCGAACATTATTAAATTACCGAATATCAGTGCTTCAATCCCCCAGCTTTGTGCTGCAATTAGTGAGTTGCAGGATCATGGTTATGATATCCCTAACTATCCGGAAGATGCGCAGAGTGATGAAGAGAACGTAATTAAGGCGCGTTATGCCAAGGTGTTGGGAAGTGCAGTGAATCCAGTGCTACGTGAGGGTAATTCAGATCGTCGGGTGGCAGATGCGGTCAAACAGTATGCCAGAGATCATCCACATTCGATGGGTGCCTGGAGTAGCGATTCACAATCACATGTGGCGCATATGTCTGATGGTGATTTTTATGGCAGTGAACAGTCCGTTGTGCTGGATAGAGCCTGTGAAGTGAAAATAGAACTGATTGATTCCGATGGCAATACATCTGTATTGAAACAGAGTACGCCGTTGCAAGTGGGTGAAGTAATTGATGCAGCAGTGATGAGCAGGGTAGCGTTGCGTACATTTTTCACCCAAGAGATTGATGATGCGAATAAGAGTGGCATTCTGCTTTCGCTGCATTTGAAAGCGACCATGATGAAGGTGTCTGACCCGATTATGTTTGGTCATGCAGTGACAGTTTATTATAGCGACCTGTTTGAAAAACATGCGGCTCTGTTTGAAGAGCTTGGTGTGGATGCCAGCAACGGTCTTGGTGATGTCTATGCAAAAATAGCCACTTTGGCAGAAGATAAACGGGCAGAAATAGAAGCGGATATTGTGGCTATCTATGCCGCTAACCCCGCCTTAGCGATGGTTGATTCTGATAAAGGGATCACAAACTTACACGTTCCAAGTAATGTTATTGTTGATGCATCTATGCCGGCTGCAATTCGTTCATCAGGCAAGATGTGGGGAGCTGACGGCAAGCTGCATGATATGAAAGCGATGATTCCTGATCGCTGCTATGCCGGTATCTACCAGGAGACGATTAGCTTTTGTAGAGATAACGGTGCATTCGATCCTGTAACGATGGGCAATGTCTCCAATGTGGGGCTGATGGCGCAAAAGGCTGAGGAGTACGGATCCCACGATAAAACATTCCAGATTCCAGCAGATGGTACGGTTCGTGTGATTGACGAAGCTGGTAAGGTGTTGATGCAGCACGAGGTTGAAAAAGGTGATATCTGGCGCATGTGTCAAGCCAAGGATGCACCGATTCAGGATTGGGTGAAACTGGCTGTGAGTCGGGCTAAAGCGACAGGGAATCCGACTGTTTTCTGGCTGGATGAAAAGCGTGCCCATGATGCGAATTTAATTACAATCGTAAGCCGATATTTGAAGGATCATGATACTCAAGGGTTGGATATTCAAATGATGTCACCTGAAAATGCGATTCGTCATGCACTGGCGCGTGTGAAAGCAGGTCAGGATACTATTTCAGTAACCGGTAATGTGCTGCGTGACTACCTGACCGACCTGTTTCCGATTCTAGAGCTGGGAACCAGTGCTAAAATGCTCTCTATCGTACCTCTGTTGGCTGGCGGTGGTTTGTTTGAAACAGGTGCTGGCGGTTCCGCTCCGAAACATGTGCAGCAGTTTGTGCAGGAGGGGCATTTGCGTTGGGATTCATTAGGTGAGTTTTTGGCCTTGGCTGTATCATTAGAAGATATGGCTGCTAAAACAGGCAATGCGAAAGCCCAGGTGTTGGCTGATGCATTGAATTTGGCCAATGGAAAGTTCTTAAAAAATAACAAGTCCCCATCACGCCGTGTTCATGAGCTGGATAACCGTGGCAGCCATTTTTATCTTGCGCTGTATTGGGCTCAGGCCTTGGCTGCTCAATCGGATGACATAGATTTGCAGACGCAGTTTGCACCATTGGCTCAGCTCTTAATGGAGCAGGAAGATGTGATTGTAGCCGAGCTAAATGCGGTACAGGGTGAAACGATGGATTTAGGTGGTTATTTTCATGCTGATCCTGTCAAACTGGAGGCTGCAATGCGGCCAAGTGCAATATTTAATGCTGCATTGGCTTCGATTACATAAACAGACTTTGATAGGGGAAACATTATTTATTGGTAACTATTCAGCAGCCATCATAAAGGCAGGCATTTTGCTGTCAAACAA
>CAYZJL010000112.1:0-7197 GCA_964478615.1 uncultured Zetaproteobacteria bacterium | reverse complement strand
CGAATAACCTCTTCCTGCGTATCACTCATAAATAGCTCTTCTGCGCAGAAGGTAATATGCGTAGAGGATGCAATACCATATGCCGCAAACCTGATTTCAGTATGCCCGTACCGATCACCCTATCATCGACGAATACTGCAACTGTTTCATCTTCCACCCCAGCATCAGCCTCGGTAGATCTCAATTGAATGCGCTGCCCTTGCAAAAAGCGTTTTGCTTCATCGGCTTGTAAAGCTACACGCTCAAAATCACGCAACCACTGGCCCAAACCTACCAAACAGGTTCCCTTCTGCTCAGTCAGCTCCTGCATCGATACCATCATCACTTCCGGCCAACCACCCGTCGATAATCGCCTGAGCTTGGTAACGCATCCACCCATACCCAGCTTTTCAGAAATATCTCGTGCCAATGAACGGATATAGGTACCCTTGGAACAGGACACCTCCAGCGTCACCACAGGGAATTCAAACGCAACCAACTCAAGTTGATGAATGGTAACTTCTCTGGCCTTCATCTCAACATCCTGCCCCTTGCGCGCCATTTCATGGGCACGTTTGCCATCAATGCGAATGGCAGAGTAGATGGGAGGAACCTGTGCAACAGGTCCGCGAAACGCTGGTAAAACAGCTTCAAGTTGCGTGCGATTTATCACACTATCGAACGATGAAACAACCTCACCTTCACAATCCAGGGTGTCGGTCTGATATGACAGATCAAAACTGACGCGGTACGACTTTTCTGCCTGCAATCCCATTTCTGCAAAGCGTGTCGCATCACCCAATAGAATAGGCAACATCCCCGTCGCCAAAGGGTCCAAAGTGCCTGCATGGCCAGCTTTCATGCGCTTCTTTCCCGCCACGGAAAACAACCGTGAAACCGCGTTCACCGCCTTGCGCGATGTCCAACCCAACGGTTTATCAAGGAAAACGATACCACAGGCATCATCCATTACATCTGTCATATGATGTAGAACAATACAGAATCAGCCAAGAATTTGACTAACAGCCTTCTCGACAGCGGAACGCACATCATCAAAACTACCGCGCATCGAACAACCTGCCGCATGTTTATGTCCACCACCGCCCAATGTGGCAGCTAAAGCACCTACATCAGCGCTAGTCTTACCTCGAAAACTTACTTTCCAACATTGATCAACATTCTCGTCACAGCGGATAAACACAGCCACTTCAACACCATCAATGCTACGGGCATAATCAATCAGACCTTCAGCATCTTCAACATCTGCACCTGTTGTTTTATACATCTCAGATGTCACATATATCCAGGCTGAGCGATTCTCATCACGTAGCTGTAACGTATCCAGACTAGCCTTCAGTATCTTTAAACCGGCAAGCGGCTGACTTTCATAAATATTGATCGTAATCGGCCATGGTTCAGCCCCGGCATCAATCAAATCAGCCGCCATACGATACACCGCTGATGTTGCGTTAGAGAGTCTAAAACTGGAGGTGTCGGTCAATACTGCGGCATAAATAGCACTCGCACTAACCTTTGTCAGCGCTATATCCATGGCGATCAATAGATCAAAGATCATCGCCCCCGTAGCGCAATAACGTGCATCCACAATGTTAATATCCGCGAAACACTTATTACTGACATGATGATCAATATTGATTAGCTGCGCACCATCAAAGAATGCATCGGCCATACCCAAACGACCCTTTGCACCACAATCCAATGCAATAATAAGATCTGCATCCTGGCTGGCTGCGCTCCATGCCCCCATCGTCACCTGTTCAGAGTAGTTGAGAAAAGAGTAGATACGCGGCACACCATCAAAGTTATGCATTACAACATTTTTTCCCATGCCAATCAGCGCATCGCACATCGCCTGCTGAGATCCAATACCATCACCATCTGGATTACAGTGGGTAGTCAGTAAAATTTTATCTGCCGCTGCAATAGCATCAATCAAGGGCTGCCAATTCAGATCAGGAAATAGCGCTTGAGTGGGCTGAACTATCGTGGGTTTATTTAAAACCGATGCACTCATGGCCTTTCCAGACTTCTCAGCATCTGCAACACATCACCAGATTTTTCGAAGTTATCATCCCATTTGAAATGAATATTCGGTAACCGGCGTTTACTAAACGAACGGCGCAACAGATGTTCAAAATGTGGAGCCATACGATTCAGCGCTTGTATGCACATCTTCTGATCAGTTTCAGCATTATGAAACACCCATACATTGATATACTCACGACCACAGGCTTCCACCCGTGTAATACTGACACCATTAAAGCGTGGATCTGCAACTTCACGCAATATCAGTGTCGAAAGCAGGCGATGAATATCCGCTATAAAACGCTGCTGGCTCGGTGAGTGATGATTAGCCATAAGACGTTAGAGCGTCGCTGCAACTTCTTCAATAATAAAGAATTCGAAGGTATCACCCTCTTTCACATCATTGAATTTCTCAACACTTGTACCAAATTCATAACCGCTCTTCACTTCTTTCACATCATCTTTGAATCGACGCAAGGAAGCCAACAGACCATCATAAACCAATACATTTTCACGCAACACACGTACATGTGAACCACGTATCACATAACCGTCGGTCATATAACAACCGGCTACAGCGCCAACCTTCGGTGCCTGGAATACTTCACGCACATCGGCACTGCCGGTGACTTTCTCAACTTTATCAGGAGACAACACACCGGCCATGGCAGCTTTCACTTCGTCAATCGCATCATAGATGACTTTATAGAAACGAACATCAACACCTTCCGCTGCCGCTGCTTTCTTGGCTTTGGCTTCAGGGCGCACATTAAATCCGATAATGATGGCATCGGCAGCCGATGCCAACATCACATCAGATTCGGTAATACCACCAATAGCTCTATGAATAATCTTCACTTTCACATCATCAGTTCCTGCTTTGATCAGTGATTCAGCCATCGCTTCAACGGAACCGGTCACATCCCCCTTAATCAGTACAGGGACTTCTTTAATACCGCTCTGCATATTGGCAAACAGCTCATCAAGACTTGCACGTTTCTTCGCTTCTGCACCGAGTTCACGCTCACGATCTTTACGGTAACGTACAATATCCCGTGCCTGTTTTTCATTTTCAACAGAATAAATTTCCTGACCCGCTTCCGGTACAGAATCCAGCCCCAGCAGTTCAAACGGAATTGATGGGCCGGCAGTGCGATGCTGAACGGAGTTTTCATCGACAATCGCACGCAGACGGCCTGTTGCTGAACCAACCACTACAGTATCGCCCTTCTTAAAGGTACCATTCTGCACCAGTACGGTAGCCACAGGGCCACGGCCTTTATCCAGACGAGATTCAACCACGATACCTTTACCACGGCGTGTTGGATTGGCTTTCAGTTCCAGAATTTCAGTCTGCAAGGCCAACATTTCAAGCAGATCATCAAGTCCCTGACCGGTTTTGGCAGAGACTTCTACAAAGATCGTATCACCACCCCAATCTTCTGGTGTAACATTATGTTCAGCCAGCTGGCGCTTGATCATGTCCGGATTAGCGCCCTCTTTATCCATCTTGTTCACAGCAACAATCATTGGTACACCGGCAGCACGGGCATGATTCAAGGCCTCTACAGTCTGTGGCATCACACCATCATCAGCAGCAACAACCAACACCGCCACGTCGGTCATGCTTGCACCACGAGCACGCAAGCCCGTAAACGCTTCATGACCAGGTGTATCAACAAAGACCACACGTTCACCACTGTCCAGTTTAACCATGTACGCACCGATGTGCTGCGTAATACCGCCCGCTTCACCATCGGCTACATTCGCTTTGCGCAGCGCATCCAGAATAGATGTTTTACCATGATCCACATGCCCCATCACAACAACAACCGGTGGACGTGGTACCAAATCACCATCATCATCCTCAGACACGTCTTCAACCAGCACATCTTCAACTGCTGCTGCATTGATCAACTTGGCTTTATGACCGAACTCTTCAATAATCAGGGTAGCAGTATCACCATCAATGCTCTCATTGACAGTCGTCATAATACCCATTTCAAACAGTTTCTTCACAACTTCCGAGCTCTTGAATGCCATACGGCTAGCCAGTTCAGATACCAGGATCGGATCAGTGAACTCTACCGTACGCACTACGAAATCTTCGTCATCCTTGGTAACTGTGCTGCTGAATCGTTTTGATCCTGCACCACGGGCTAATCTAGCCTGGCGCTCTTCCTGTTCTGGCGATAACACCTCATGACGTTTACTCGAATATGCGCGACGCGCTGCTTTTTCTGCTGGAGAGAGACGGCGAATTGGACGTGCGCCACCCGGGCCACGACGACGCTGAACGCCCGGTGGCGGTGGAGCACCTGCACCTGCTGCACCCGGAGCTACGGCTACCGAAGGAGCACGCCTTGGACCACCTGGAGCGCCTGCGCCTTGATTTACCCCCCCGGGGCGAGCCGAACGGTTCGCGTTATTGCGGCGTTGTGCTGCACGTTCTTCAGAAATTTTCTTCTCAATCTGCTTCACCGAAGAGCGCGGTGCTTTCGATGCTGCAATCTGTGCCGGTGTTAAACCACGACGAATCGTTGTACGCGGGCCTTTGTGGGTCGGCTGTGTTCCCGCAGGCCTGGCAGAGCCTGGACGTGCGCTGTTCGGACGATTACCTGCACCAGGACGGTTTGCTGCTCCGGGACGCGCGCTGTTGGGGCGGTTTCCTACAGGTCCATTGGCCGGACGGTTATTGCCTGATGGCTGATTTGCACCTGCTGGTCTTGCACCTGTCGGGCGATTCGCACCAGGGCCATTAGTACCAGGACGATTTGCAGCCTGGCGATTTGCGGTCTGACGGTTGGCGGCCTGACGTTCTGCAACCGGACGGTTTGCACCTTGCGTGCCACCGGATGGTCTAACGGAACTTGGAGCCACTGCCTTGCGTGCAATATCGGCAGGTTTCGCTTTCAATCTCATGGTCGGCTTAGGAGCAGGAGCTTTTGCAGCGGCTGGTTTTGTCACCGCAGGTTTCGCTGCGACAGGTTTCTTCACCGCTGGCTGGACAGGTTTTGCTACCGTAGCTTTCGCCTCGGCAGCTTTTTCTGCAGCAGCCTTCGCCTCTGTCTGTTTAGCCGCAGCTTTCTCACGCGCAAGATTGGCTGCATCCTGTTTTTTCTTCTCAACTGATGCGGCAGCACGCTGGGCTGGTGTAAGCTTCTGCTTGGCAACAGGAGTTGCTGGTTCTATTGCTTTTTCAACGGCAGCAGCAACAGGGGGGGTGGCGACCACCGAAGCTGGTTTGGGAGCGGCTGCATGACGGCGGCGAACAGCAACTTCCACTGTTCTACCACGCCCTTCAACCTGACCACCACTACGTGTTTGTCCTGCCACCATGGGGCGATTCAGGGTCAATGTTTTGCCCCCTGTGCTTTTAGCCTGCGGTTTCGCGCCAGCCTTCAGAGCATTACGAATTTTATTTTGGTCATCCGCATCCAGATTACTGGTCGGCCCACTCACCACCACATTGCATTGTACTGCAACGCGCTGGACTTCAGCCGCGTCAACACCAAGTTCTTTCGCCAAATCAAGAATTCGTTTCATCTATTACCCAACACCTTTATGCGTCCATACCAGACACAATATATCTGTAACTTTTTCACAATCGCCGCCGTCGATCCTGCAGCATCAAGTGCTACAATCGCAACATCATCACGGTCAAACATCTCACCCAGCCACTGTCTGGATGGTGCGCTGACCAGCAAAGACTTCTTACCTGCCTGCGTTCTTTTCTCCAACCCATCATCTGTCTGACGAACCAGAGCATCACCTGCATCCATCGCCCGCAACAGCATCACCGGCGCATTATTCCACAGTCGATGCATCACTGCATCCCTGCCTATCGATGCTGACGAGCGCTGACGCGTTAACATACGCTTCAATTGCTGCCGTAGTGCCGATGTTATGCGTTGCTGTAAATCATCCCACTGCGGCAATAAAACCGAAAACTTCGCTTTTAATGCCTGCAAACGTTTATCATTGATGCGCGAAAGGCAAACCTCGCTCATACAAAAATAGACGCCTCTACCCGGTGCTTTTTGCTGCAAATCCGGCCAGATCACCCCTTCATCATCTATTACAAAGCGCAAAACATCCTGTTTTGCTTTTGATTCACGACAGATCAGGCAACGTCTCATTGGAGATTGAGATGTCTCCTGAACCCTGTTCATCATTTACTCAGTCAAACCAACCGGACGCTTCACGGGCAGCAATAATCAGTGCTTCCGCCTGCTCACGACTCAAGCCTTCAATATCTTCAATCTCATCCATCGCCGCATCAGCCAGCGCATCCACACTGCTCATTTCACGCGCTGTAAGCTGCTCAGCAACCTCACGCGTCATGCCTGTCAGATCAAGTAGCGATAGTTTGCTTTCGCCCTCATCCTCACCCTGTTTCAGGGCATTATCCAACAATGTGTTGCGGGCACGATTCTGCAGCTCTTGCGCCATCTCTTCGTCCAGACCTTCAATCGCTGAGATATCTTCAGTCGCACAATAGGCCAACTCATCCATGCTGTAGAAACCTTCGCCCACCAAAATAGCAGCGAAATCCTCATCCACATCCAGACCTTCCTGGAAGATAGTACGCGCTTTCGCCACTTCTTCATGACGACGCTCTTTCTCTTCACCTGTACTCATCAGTTCAATATTCCAACCTGACAGTTCAGATGCCAAACGCACATTCTGACCGCGACGACCAATGGCAATAGCCAGATTCTCTTCGCTGACAGCAACTTCAATGGTATTCGAAGCCTCATCAACCAGCACACGTTCAATTTCAGCCGGAGCCAGCGCGTTCACAACAAATGCAGCCGGATCTTCAGTCCATTCAATGATATCAATCTTCTCACCATGCAACTCATTCACCACAGCCTGCACGCGCGCGCCACGCATACCCACACATGCACCAACCGGATCAACAGAAGGATCTGTCGAGATCACAGCGATCTTGCTGCGCGAACCCGGGTCACGGGAAATAGCCTGAATGGCAACCGTACCCTCTTGAACTTCTGGTACTTCCTGTTCAAACAGACGCAATACCATGCCAGCATCAGAACGGGATACAAACACCAACGGACCTTTACTCTGATTACGCACTTCGCGCAGATAGGCACGCACACGATCACCCTGACGAAAGGCTTCACGCGGCAACAGATCTTCACGGTACAT
>CAYZJL010000111.1:0-7235 GCA_964478615.1 uncultured Zetaproteobacteria bacterium | reverse complement strand
CCCATATGAATTTCGAAAATCTGTCCGATATTCATACGTGACGGTACACCCAATGGGTTCAGGCAGATATCAACCGGCGTACCATCAGCGGTATATGGCATATCTTCTTCCGGTACAATGACCGAAATAACACCCTTGTTACCATGACGACCAGCCATCTTATCACCAGGCTGCAACTTACGTTTCACAGCTACGAAAACCTTAACCACTTTGATAACGCCAGGTTTCAGCTCAGAACCTTCACGCACCTTGGCAACTTTTTCTTCGAAACGTGATTCCAGTTTAGCACGCTCTTTATCCATCGATTCATGAATTTCAGCAACACGTTCATTAATCGTATCATCATCAACAGATACACCAGAGAGATCACGCAGATTCAATGCTTCGATATGCGCGGCTTTAATGGTCGCACCTGTTTTCAAGCCTTTGAATTGAGCTGACACCTGACCAACCAACAAGCCCTGCAAACGGCTCACAGCATTGGCTTCGAGAATACGGCGCTCCTCTTCTTTATCGGCATAAAGCTGCTCAATGGCACTCTCTTCAATCACCTTGGCACGATCGTCTTTCTCGTCCCCTCTGCGAGTGAAGACCTGTACATCTACAACCACACCTTCATTACCAGGTTTGATGCGCATGGATGTATCACGTACATCAGATGCTTTTTCACCAAAGATTGCACGCAGCAGTTTTTCTTCAGGAGAGAGCTGGGTTTCACCCTTCGGTGTGATTTTACCAACCAGAATGTCGCCCTGTTTCACTTCGGCACCAATGTAAGCAATACCACACTCATCCAGATGACGCAGCGCTTCTTCACCAACATTCGGGATATCACGCGTGATCTCTTCTTCACCCAGCTTGGTATCACGGGCAACCGCTTCAAACTCTTCAATATGAATAGACGTATACACATCTTCTTTGACAATCTTCTCGGAGATAACAATCGCATCCTCAAAGTTGTAACCACGCCAAGGCATCAATGCCACCAGCACGTTACGGCCCAGAGCAAGCTCACCCAAATCAGTAGATGGACCATCAGCAATGATATCGCCCTTAGCTACAATCTCGCCAGCTTTAACCAGCGGACGCTGGTTGAAACAGGTATTCTGATTGGAACGGCGATATTTGAACAGACGGTAAATATCAACACCAGGTTCACCTTCAACCTGTTCATCATCATGCGCCTTAACAACGATACGACCACCGTCCAGACGTTCAACAACACCACCACGGCGTGCAACCTGAGATACACCCGAGTCACGTGCCAGCGGCGCTTCCATGCCGGTACCAACCAGAGGTTTTTCACTTCTCAGCAAAGGAACAGCCTGACGCTGCATGTTGGAGCCCATCAATGCGCGGTTCGCATCATCATGCTCAAGGAACGGAATCAGACCAGCACACACAGATACAACCTGTGATGGCGAGACATCCATATAGTTAATGTCAGCAGGTTCCGTCATGATAAACTCGCCAGCCTGACGACACTGAACCATATCTGCGGAAAACATGCCATTGTCATCCAGCTTCGCATTCGCTTGCGCAATCACCAGGGTGGATTCATCTATAGCAGATAGGTATTCAACATCATCCGTCGCCTTACCATCAACTACTTTACGGTATGGAGATTCAAGAAAACCGAAATCATTCACTTTTGCATAGGTTGCTAACGAGTTGATCAGGCCGATGTTTGGACCTTCAGGGGTCTCAATAGGGCACAGACGACCATAATGGGTTGGATGTACGTCACGTACTTCAAAACCAGCACGTTCACGGGATAGACCACCGGGGCCCAATGCAGAGATACGACGTTTATGCGTCACTTCAGAAAGCGGGTTGGTCTGATCCATAAACTGTGAGAGCTGAGAAGAGCCAAAGAACTCTTTCACAGATGCAATCAGTGGTTTGGCGTTAACCACATCAGAAGGCATCATTTCAGTCAGGTCACCTGAAGTCAGGCGCTCACGAATAGCACGTTCCATACGAACCAGGCCAATACGAATCTGGTTTTCAAGCAACTCACCAACTGAACGCAGACGACGGTTGCCCAAGTGGTCAATATCATCCACTTCACCAATGCCATCACGCAAATTTAGCAACATATCGAGTGTCATCAGAATATCTTCAACACGTAGCGTGCCCTGATCCAGCGGCACATCTGCATCATCAATTTCCAGACGACTATTCAACTTCATACGACCAACACGGGAAAGGTCATAACGGGATGGGTCAAAAAACAGTGATTCAAACAGTGCTCTGGCAGTTTCAACCGTTGGTGGCTCACCAGGACGCATCATACGATAAATTTCAACACGTGCTTCTTCACGTGACTGAACCATGTCCAGACGCAATGTGTCAGCCAACCAGGGGCCGCGTACAGACGCGTCGATCAACAGACAATCGAACTTTTTGATACCAGCGCCCTGCAAAGCAGAGATAGAATCTTCAGTCAGTTCGTGATTGTGATCGATAAGGATCTCACCACCATCTATCAGAATGGGTTCAGCAGCAACTTCACCAATGACAGTCTCAAGAGGCACATCAATCCACTCAACTTCTGCTTCTGTCAGACGTTTAACCGCCATCTTGGTAAACTTCTTGCCTTCGGCCACAATGCGTTTATTACCAATCTTAATGGTGGTTACAGCACGGGTGCCAATAAACTTCTCTGCTTCAAATTTAATCTGTATACCTTTTTTGTGGAAGCGGTAGGTACGGCGCTGATAAAAACGCTCGAGAATATCCTGCGTAGAAAGCCCCAACGCTTTCAATAAAATACCTGTTGGCATTTTACGACGCAAATCGATGCGGAAGTTTACTTTATCCTTGGCATCGAATTCAAAATCAAGCCAGGAACCACGGTAAGGGATTACACGTGCTTTAAACAGGAATTTACCCGATGCATGGGTTTTGCCCTTATCATGATCAAAGAACACACCTGGAGAACGATGCATCTGGGAAACAATAGCGCGCTCAGTACCATTAATAATGAAAGAGCCGTGCTCTGTCATATATGGGATTTCACCCATATATACTGACTGGTCACGTACTTCGCGCACTTTGCGCTTGTTACGCTTATCACCATCAGATTCAAAAATTTTCAAACGTAATTTTACTTTTACAGGCAGGGCAAACGTCATATCACGACGGCGACACTCATCCAGATCATAACGTGGAGGGCTATATTCCAAGCCTTCGAAAGACAATTCAGCATTGCCCCCATAGTCGCGCACAGGAAACACGGATTGGAATACAGTAGATAGGCGGGAATCATTCACCGCTTCCCCGTAACCCACAAACTCGTGGTATGATTCAGTCTGCAACTGCAACATGTTTGGCATGTCGATAGGAGACTTGATAGTGCCGAAATTCTTACGGATACGTTTCAATGATGCTTGCTTGGCCATGATACCCTCGAACAATAAACTGGTTAGATTTTAGTAGGTGACTTACAAAGGTTAAAACTCACAAACGCGAAAAAGGTTAAGCCCCGATAGCTTTCGCCACCGGGGATTAACCCATTCAATCGCTTGTGAAACGAGACAACTAGTAGAGCTTACTTAACTTCTACTGTAGCGCCTGCTGCTTCCAATTTACCTTTAATGTCTTCAGCTTCATCTTTAGAAACGCCTTCTTTCACGTTACCTGGAGCGCCGTCAACTACTGCTTTAGCTTCTTTCAAGCCCAAGCCAGTGATTTCACGTACTGCTTTGATTGCCTGAATTTTCTTTTCGCCTGCAGAAACTAGAACTACGTTAAATTCAGTCTGTTCTTCAACAGCAGCTTCGCCGCCAGCAGCAGGGCCAGCAGCTACAGCTACAGGTGCAGCAGCAGATACGCCGAATTTGTCTTCCAATGCTGTTACCAGCTCAGAGAGTTCCAGTACGGTCATAGTTTCGATTGCTTCGATTAGTTCGTCTTTAGTGATTGCCATTTTGATTAAGCTCCTTGTGCTTTTAGTTTAATAAGTTAGTGATAAATGTTTGCGGCTTCGAGTGTTGTAACCCGATTATGCAGCTTCTTTCTGGTCGCGAATGGCTGCCAGCGTACGTACGAAAGATGCAGGTACTTCTGCCAATGTACGGACGAATCCGGAAATTGGTGACTGCATGCTTCCCAGCATTTTGGCGAGCAAAACTTCGCGTGATGGAAGACTGGCTAGTGCATTAACACCGGCAACATCAACCATTTTACCGTCGAGTACTCCACCTTTGATCTCAAATGCTTCATGCTTTTTGGAAAAGTCTGCGATGGCTTTCGCCATGCCAACAGGATCTTTACCATATGCAATTGCAACTGGACCAGTGAAGAGTTCTTCAGCTACCTTAAAGTCCGTACCTTCAGCAGCACGTTTTGCCAACGTGTTTTTAACTACCTGTAGTGTCACATCTGCATGATGCAGTTCACGGCGCAGTTCACCCATTTGGGTTACTGACAGACCGCGATAGTGAGTTACTACAGCCGCTGTTGATTCAGACCAGGCAGAGTGAAGTTCTTCGACAATGCGTTGTTTGTCATTTTTATTCACATTTACCCCCTTGCTTTTCGACCCGCGCAAGTGGCTTGCACTCCATCTACTGCTGGAAGGAAAATCCAATTAAATCTGACTTAAGCTTTCTAACTCAGACTCCGACAGTTTTGGACGGATCGTTCGTTCGATTTTCTGGCTCCTGATCATCAGTCACCGTGCTATCGATTTTTTGTGTGTCCTTAGACACTACTGCTGGCCCGAAGACCAGCAGCCAAACTTCTACCTATTAAAGGCTTGTTTCGTCGATGCGAACGCCTGCACCCATCGTAGATGAGATAGACATTCTTAGCATGTAACGGCCTTTAGAAGATGCTGGTTTCATACGGTTAAGTTCACTCAATAGATACTCAACGTTTTCATTCAGCGTAGCTGCATCAAAAGAACGGCGACCAACAGGAGCGTGAATTACAGCACCTTTATCAACACGCACTTCAATCTGACCAGCTTTAATCGCTGTGATTGCCTTGGTAACATCCATGGTTACTGTGCCAAGCTTAGGGTTTGGCATCAAACCACGAGGGCCCAATACACGACCAAGACGGCCAACCTGTGCCATCATGTCCGGTGTAGCTACAACACGGTCAAAGTCCATGAAACCGCCCTGAACTTTTTCTACCAGATCATCAGCACCGACAAAATCAGCCCCAGCAGCGACTGCTTCTTCAGCTTTTGCGCCCTTGGCAAACACTGCAACACGTACAGTTTTACCTGTTCCGTTTGGCAAAGAGATAGAACCACGAACCATCTGATCAGCATGACGAGGATCTACACCCAGTTTAATGGCTACATCGATAGACTCATCGAATTTAGTGGCAGGTTGTGCCAAAAGCGCGTCAATAGCGTCTTTTACATTTACAGCCTCAGCAGGTACCGCTGCCAGGCTAGCTTTCATACGTTTAGTTAACTTTGCCATCTCTATCCCCTTAGCCTTCTACTACCAGGCCCATAGAAACAGCGGTGCCTTCAATAATTTTCATGCCAGCTTCAACTGTGTAGCAGTTCAGGTCAGGCATTTTAGTTTCAGCAATCTCACGAACCTGAGCGCTGGTCACTTTACCAACCTTCTTCTTGTTCGGTTCGCCACTGCCACTTTTAAGACCAGCTGCTTTCAACAACAGAACAGATGCAGGCGGGGTCTTGATGATGAAATCAAATGATTTGTCTGCGTAAACGCTGATCACTACTGGTAGTGTCAGGCCTTTTTCCATCTCCTGTGTTCTGGCGTTAAAGCCTTTACAGAATTCCATGATGTTCACGCCAGCCTGACCGAGAGCCGGTCCTACTGGTGGAGCTGGATTAGCAGAGCCAGCAGGCACCTGCAATTTTACGATTTTATCAAGTTTCTTTGCCATTATTTTATCTCCAACCGGCTTCCGGCCTCTTGCCCTTCACCTTTATTCGCAGTCAGTATCCCTGATGCTGCTGCCGCACTGTTTGTTTGCGGTATCCTTTCTCATCCTGTGAAAGGTTTGGTTTTCATTCAGGATAAAGGCGAAGCCTTTATCCTTTTTCAACCTGGATGTATTCCAGTTCAACAGGCGTAGGACGACCGAAGATCGAAACACTAACTTTCAGCTTCGCTTTATCTTCCATCACCTCTTCAACCACACCATTGAATGATGCAAACGGCCCATCAATCACACGCACTGCATCACCAATATCAAACATCACCTTAGGTTTCGGACGCTCAATACCTTCTGCGATCTGGTTTACCAGTGCATCCACTTCACGCTGCGGCATCGGGCGCGGCTTACCACCGGATCCCAAGAAGCCACTAACCTGACGTGTCCCTTTCACGATATGCCATGTTTCATCATTCATTTCCATCTGAACAAGTACATAACCGGGGAAGAATTTACGCTGCGAAATCACTTTCTGACCATCGCGCAATTCAACGACTTCTTCACGTGGAACCATAATATCGCCGAACAGCTCTTCCTGGCCGGCCCGTTCGATATTTTCTCGCAACATTCTTTCAACTTTATCTTCAAAGTTGGAATATACTTGCACTGCAAACCATTGCTTTGCCATCTAAATCACCTGCTGCACAAGCGCACTTAAGCCTGTATCAATCAACCATAAAAATAGGGCAATAAAAATAACCATGACAAACACCATCAGGGTTGCCTGTGTCGTTTCTTTGCGTTCCGGCCACGTAACCTTTTTGGTTTCGACCTTCACTTCATTCATGAATTTCCGCATATCTGCGAAGCTAGCCATATAAAGCTCCTATTTACTTACACATACAAACTGGCAGGCGAGGAGGGACTCGAACCCACAGCACCCGGTTTTGGAGACCGGTACTCTACCAATTGAGCTACTCGCCTATCCGACAAACAGCTTGAAACTATTTACCGATTTTTGTTTCCTTGTGCGCAGTATGCTTACGACAAGAGTTGCAATACTTTCTCAACAACAACTTATCAGTCATTGTACGTTTGTTTTTATCCGTGGTGTAATTACGACGTTTACAATCTTCACACGCCAAAGCCAGCAATTCACGCATTTCCCATTCTCCAGTGACAGCAAAGCGGCAGCAGGAAAACCTGCCACCGCTTACGCGTCTAAGTTACTATTTTTATTTACTTACTGATGTCTGTAACGACGCCAGCGCCAACCGTACGACCACCTTCGCGGATAGCGAAACGAAGCTCTTTATCCATTGCGATTGGGGTAATCAATTCAACATTCATAGAGATGTTATCTC
>CAYZJL010000110.1:0-7237 GCA_964478615.1 uncultured Zetaproteobacteria bacterium | reverse complement strand
CTGCTGTTTAAGCCATAATACGGCATCCCAGTTGGGTGCATGACGAAAATTGCCAATAGTCATAAAGTGCTGACGCTGCTCAAACTCAGGCAGGGGATTCGGGCAATCCGATTCATCAAACAGATAGGCTGAATGATGGATCAGTTCAGCAGGCATCGAAAAGCGCTCTCGCAATAGATCCATCTCATAATCCGAAGTTAAAACGGCAAGATCAGAACGATATATCGAGGCAATTTCGCGCTGAGCCAACGCGCTATAGAGATCAACATCCGTCACATGCTGAACCACTTCAGGTTGGCGTTTGAATTGCTGATGGCGGGCATGGCGCAAACAGTGCAGGTCTATCGTCTCGAGCAGACGCAAAGCATGCGGGCAGATGGTTTCCACCCGCCAGCCAAACTGCTCTTCCATGGTAAAACGATCAAACAGCACGATCTCCGGCTGCAGCTCAGCCAGGAACGCATCAAATGCGCTGTCATTTACCTCGACCGGCAGACAACGTACCGACAAGGCTTTTAGATCGGCCATGTACTCACTTGTCGCCGCTGTAGTGACAAAGGTAACAGACCACCGTTGCAGCCTGAATAACTTGATATATTGCATCAGGCGCAGACTTGCTCCGGAGGAGGTCGGTTCAGGCCAAACGGAGCCAATGATCAGTACATTTAACATTGCTCCAAGCTAACCCAAGAATCTGTTCAATTGAATGGTACGCTTAAACCCATGCAGGTAGCGGCAGGATATACACACCGGCCCCGACAGCCATATACAGAAACAGATATGATGCCCATGATGAAGGACTGAATATGGTCAACGCACTGCCAAATGACGTTTTTAAACTGCGTCCCATAAAATCAACACTGTAGAATTCATCCAGCAACAGATGCACCAAATAACCGCCACACATAAAGGCTGCCGCCAGCCATGAAAAATCTACACTCCAGTGCAATCCATACAGGCCAAACATCACCATAGACAAAGCAAACAACAGCGCGGCAGGCAAAGAATGGAACAGCCCGCGATGCGCTGTCATTGAAGCAAACAGCGGATAGACAATATAGCGCACAGAGAATGCAGCTAACAAAGTCAGCCCAAACACATAGATAAGATTCAGCTGGCCCACAGAGCAGACAACCACAAGCGCTGCCGCCACAACACTTAACAGCTTAAATAACATGCGCGTGGGCACAGAATGATCAGAGTCCACATCTGGCAAAATGCCCGCTAATACCCCCAGTGAAAACAGGATCAACGCCTGATGATGGCTAACAAAACCCACCTGCATGCATAACAGCGTTGCAATGCCTGAGGCAACGGCTGCAACAGCGATATGGGTGCGAAAACTGGCCACATGGCCTCCTAAGCGGATTGAATTAAAAGATTCTCAAACCGGAACCTGCTTATTCACCCCCTGTGACACTGTGACCTTGATCACAAAAAGCGGCTTATAACATCAGTGACTCTGGCTCATCCTCTTGCATAAATGGTTTGAGCAAATGATCCAACCACTCTTCCAGCTTCTGCATGCCTTCGCGCACATCATTGAAATCCTTGTTGGATAGCACCCCATCATTGTTTCGATCCATGCCATCAAATGCTTTACGCGCTGACCGTTCAACTTTTTTCATCACCTCTTCAAAGGTGACCTGACCATCGCCATTGGCATCAAACTCCTGTGAAGCAGCAGGCCCAGCCCAGACAGATGAAGCACAAAACAGACCTATCATTAAAAGAACCGATAATAGCACGGGGTTGGTTTTTCCTGTTGTTGTATCGCTCATCATCACCTCCACATTCAAGGGCACAGCTTATCAATTTCAGCAAATGTGGATAGTCATGCGTTTCACCCCATCAGGTGTACAAACTCCAGCAAGTGTCACTCTGCTCTTCTATATCATCTGTTATAACCATGCTTAACCAACAAGTATTTCAAATAGTTTTTGACGCAAGTGGTTAAATTGATATGGCTTCTGAATAAATCCGGCCAGCCCTTTGCCTGTAAAATGGCTGGTGGCCTCCTGCTCATTGTAACCACTGCAGAGAATCACTCTAGCTTCCGGGTCAATTCTGCGCATCTCCCGAAAAGCGGTTTTCCCATCCATATTGGGCATGGTCATATCCAGCAACACGGCATCAATATCTGCATGTTTGCGCCCGAATATATCGACAGCATCCAGACCATCCACTGCTGTGATCACATCAAAACCGATATCTTCAAGCATCAAACGGGTGGTTTGCCTCAGACTTTTCTCATCATCGACGACCAAAATCGTGCCATGCCCTTGCCACTGTTCCAGATCACTGTTCTCTAATGAGTATTGTGCGCTATGAACCACATCGGCAGCAGGAAGGAGGATTTTGAATGTCGTACCCTTATCTATTTCAGAATAGACTTTGATAGCGCCCCGGTGCCCACGCACAATGCCCAGAATAGCGCTCATACCCAACCCACGTCCGGTAAACTTGGTGGTAAAGAAGGGGTCATACAGTTTATTCTGTGTCTCGCGATCCATACCGCAGCCATTATCGGAAATCTCCATGAACACATATCGTCCGGCTGGCAGGGATTCATTGACATAGGTCGTTTGCAGGTATTCGACATCCGCATCAATGGTGCCGGTATGGATCATGACTTGACCACTCTTCTCGCCAATGGCCTCGGATGCATTGATCACAAGATTCATAATCACCTGCTGCATCTGTGCCTTATCCGCTTCAATAGATGACAGCTCACTATCCAGTTCAGTACGCAGGCTGACATTTTTACCGATTGATATGTTCAGCAAACCGATGATCTCCTCTATCAGGGTACTGAGATTGATCGGCACCACCACAAACTTACCCTTACCGGAATAGGCCAGCATCTGTTTGCACAGGTCAGCAGCACGTTCACTGGCATCTTCAATGTGTTTCAGGTTGGCTGCAATGGGCGAATTATCCGGAGTACGTCGACGGGCAAGGCCTGCATTGCCAAGAATGGCGGTAAGTAAGTTATTGAAATCATGCGCGATGCCGCCAGCCAGTACGCCAAGCGATTCGAGCCGCTGGGTATGTTCGAGTTGCTGCTGCTGTTTGCGTTCTTCGGTGACATCGCGTTGTACCGATACAAAGCCGGTGATGTTACCATGTTCATTTTTGATCGGAGAGATGGCCTGCTCGACTTCATACAGCTCTCCAGCCTTGTTGCGGTTGATAAAATCAGCTTGCCAATTACGACCATCCAGAATGGTATCCCACATTTGTTGATAAAACACCTGAGACATTTCATCACTTTTCACCAGATTAGGGGTACGACCAACCGCTTCATCACTGCTATAACCTGAAATCCTCTCAAAGGCCGGGTTAACGTACTGAATGATAGCATCACGGTCTGTAATCAGCACAACCTCATGCGTCTGCTCGACGGCCGCCTGCAAACGCGACAACTCGGCAGTACGCTCTTTTACTTTTTCTTCCAGCCCGCCCTGATAACTGAGAATTTCCTCTGACATATGATTAAATGATGCTGACAGCAGATTAATTTCTGCAATGGCTGTATCTGCGGGTGCATCAATATCGAAGCGATTGCCTTTAGCAATACTGGCAGCGGCCTGCGTCAGGCGCGATAGTGGTTGAATGATGTGATTTGCACGCCAGGCAACGAAGCCAAGCATCAGCAATAGAATCGCAATCACGGACAGTATCAGTTGATCTCTAATTTGCACCAGCCCTGCCAGTGCTTCATCCTGATCGATTTTCGCCACCAGCCCCCAGTTCAGGCTGGGCAGATAGGCCCATGCTGCAATCACTTCGATGCCGCGCAGATCACGCAAAACGCCCTGACCAGTCATACCTTGCGTCGCTTCCCTGATAGGGCGGGCCAGGGCACTGCTTCTCGGAATTGTACGTTTGAAGGCTGCATCAGGATCATGGCGGGAGGGTGCTGTAATCAGCACTGCGTCACCTGTATCGGTGCCGAGAATAATTTCGCCGCTGCTGCCCAAGCCACCCAGATTTCCGGCAACTGTATAAAAGGCATCTGTATTGAGTTGAAAAGCCAGTACTCCCAATAGTTTACCTGCGTGGAAAACAGGTGCTGTAATAAATGCAGCAGCTTCATCGGATGGTTTGTAATAGGCAAAGCTGGATTGATCAGGCGAGAGTAGGCTTAGCGCATCCCTGTAGGTGTGGCCGAGGCCTGAATCATGATAGGGGCCGCTGCGTAAATTGGTGGCGAAGTCATCTTCATGCATGACACTGAAGATAATGTCACCGTTCACATTGATGAGGAAAATATCGTAATAATTCCAGCGCTGAAGCATGGAGATGAACCATATTCTGTGCTTTTCATCGGCCTGCTCATAGGCGGTGGAATCTGTACCCTGCCCAAATGCCAGTCCCAGTTGCTGTAGTGCTGTAGCTGTTTCTATGGACTGGCTGCTCTGAACCAGATGTTGAATCTGGTTGTCCATGTACTGTTCAATCTGGCTGGCTCTGTGGTTTGCCAGCGTATGCTGTGCTTGCAGTGTTTGCTGCTGTTGCTGCTCTTTCAATAGTTGATAGGCAATGGTTCCTGTAAATACGGCAACGATGAGAATCGACAGCACGCAGATCAGGATGATCTCGGTACGAATGGAGCGTCCTTGTACCAGTTTGAGGGCGTTCATTATGGTTTGCCTGTTGCGGGGCTATTGTCTGGCGGGGCAGGAGCCGCCCACTGACGACCCCAGCCGGCATACAATTGTTTGAGCATCGCTTCAGACTCGTGTTTGCTGACAAATAGAGGGTATGGGAAAGGTTTCAGGGCATGCTCGGATGACCAGACAATATCAAACTGGTGTTGGCGATTCACTTGTCCAATGTGTGCGGTTTTCCACAGATGGTGGCTGGCCTGATCCACCGACACAATGCCTTCGGGAGCCGCCAGGCTCTGCTGTAAAATATTATGGTGGATAGCTTTCGGGTCAGTGGTACGTGCGCCGCGCACGGCATCCGCCCACATCTGCACACCGATCCAGGCTGCCTCCATCGGATCGCTAACCGGCTGTTCACCAAACTGCTGGTATAGTGCGCTGATAAAGGCTTTGTTTTGCACTGTTGGCAGGCTCTGGAAATAGTTCCAGGCGGCATAGTGACCGGCAATTTCATCAATTGGAATCTGCCGGATACCCGGTTCGGCCAGACTAAATGACATCACTGGCATATCTTCGGCGCGGATACCGGCCTGTTTCAAGGCATGGAAAAAGGTCACATTGGAATCACCGTTGATGCTGTTGAAAATCACATCGGGCTGTTGTTCCCGGATATCAGCGACCATGGCTATAACATCAACCGAGCCGAGCCGAATATATTGCTCTCCGACCTGTTCGGCATTCAATAAGATCAACTGTTTACTGATCAGCCAGTTGGCCACGCGCGGAAAAATATAATTGGAGCCGACCAGGTACACGCGCGGCCCGAATTTTTTCACCGCCCAGCTCACTGCCGGAATAATCTGTTGATTGGGAGCAGCACCTGTGTAGATGATATGATCGGATGATTCCAGCCCCTCATATTGCAGCGGATAAAAGAGCAGGTGATCGAACTTTTCAACGACCAGTTTAACTGCCTTGCGACTGGCTGATGTCCAGCAGCCGAACAGCACATCGACATGTTCCTGTGTAATCAGGCGTTCGGCTTCAGCGGCAAACACCTTCTCATCGGATTTACCATCGGCGATGATCGCTTCAATCTGTTTGCCAAGCAGGCCGCCGCTGGCATTGATCTGTTTGATGGCCAGCAGAGTTGCGTTGATGACTGGCATCTCGCTGCTTGCCATCGTGCCGGTTTGGGAGTGCAGAATGCCGACGCGAATGGTTTCCGCAGAAGATATAAGCGGGAACATAGCCAGGGCCAGAAAGACCGTGGTTAACAACGCGAAAAGCCGGTTTGCTAATCGCTTATCCATATTGAATTTACTACCATGATTGCAGTATAGGAGCATAGCGTACAAACTAGCAAGTACCATGCCTTAAAACCTCAGGGCAATCGCATTAAACCACTTAAAAGCTTTTCACCGCAGAGTACGCAGAGTTACGCAGAGAAATCGGTACAATGATTAGAAAGAATAAGTAACCAGATCTACCTTTAAGTCTCTATAATTCGTAACTTTTCTCGCATTCATAAAATCCTGTTCGCCGCATCAACTGCTCTTCTGCCTCGGCAATCTGGGACTCGCTGAATACGGTAATGCCGTGCCTCTCTAACAACCGTGCAGTCACACCCTGACCGGCTATTTTCACACCTGAAAAACTGCCATCATTGAGCCTATTAACGCCGCAGGATGGACTGCCCTCTTTCAGAATCGCGATGCGAATATCGTATTGCATGCACAAGGCCAAAGCTATTTCTGCGCCGGTCATGAAAGCCCCTGTGACATCGGTACCATCTTTGTGTCGAATAGTCCCCTCACCTCTGATGACGGCTTCGGCATTGCCCTCCTCGATTTCTGCCGGAGGCCTTGGAACAGGCAAACCTCCAGCCACTTCAGGACATCGCGACACTAAACGCCCCTGCTGCTGCCACCCTTGCAGGATGTATGAATCATTAAAGCTGTTATCCCCATCATAACGCACATTTTCACCCAGCAGGCAGGCACTGATCAATATTTTATGCATAAGCAGAGCGTATCAGTAATGACATAAAATTGACAAATTCGATTTTATCATCTATTTACTATGACATAACACATCCCCTGCCGCACCTTACCCTCCCCTGTCTATTGGTGCGGCAGCGCCCCGACACTTGTCGGGGCGTTTTTTTACCTCTGCTCTTATAAACTTGACAGTTTTACTCGGGTTTATGACGATACTGCCCTTACACTGCATGCATCAGACCTCTATCATGATGCAGCACAAGGAGTTTCTCATGGTTTCCCAGGCTGATGTTCTTAAAGCGCTTTCCGTCATTATCGATCCGGATTTCAAGAAAGACATTGTCTCACTCGGTTTTGTGAAAGATATTATCATCTCTGAAACATCAGTTGCGCTCACCATCGAATTGACCACGCCAGCATGCCCGGTCAAAGAAGAGTTCAAACGTCAGGCTGATGAAGCACTCACGGCACTGTCAGGCATTGACCAAGCCAATGTCACCATGAGCTCCAAAGTTACCGCAGCCAAAACTAAAGAAGGTATTCCCGGCGTAGCCAATATTATTGCCGTAGCATCCGGTAAAGGTGGTGTTGGTAAATCAACCACCACGGTCAACCTGGCTGTGG
>CAYZJL010000109.1:0-7252 GCA_964478615.1 uncultured Zetaproteobacteria bacterium | reverse complement strand
CTTGTCCTTACTATCCGACTTCGCATCTGCCGATGGAACATCCAGACTATATGTCATCGTCTCACTGCTGAACGCAAAGGTCAGCAGTGCTGCAAAAAAAATAACCATCACACTATTTTTCATTTCTCTCTCCTCTCTAACTTGGACAGCATTTCAGCTATCCGTCATACTATCTAATACAAAACACAGGCTTATGTTATCCAGATCACAAATTTCCAACAATACAACTTTAGTACTACTCTAATCATTTCCAATAAGCATGTGAGTATGGGTGAAGAATGGAATCACTTTAAATACGTGCAAAAACGTTCATCACAAAAATATTTCACAACATTCATAGTGCATGAGCAAATTAGGTGCCATCATGATTTATCGGTATACAGTTCAACACCGTCACAATCCGGGTATGCGGAACAGACCCAAAAAAGGGCGCCTTTATAAGCACCTGACTTAGATCTTTTAATATTCATCTGTGACTGACACTGAGGACAAGGACGGAATGACTGCATGGAAATGGTAGAAATCATCTCATCAGCAGAAGGTACGGGGGTTTTCAAATGCAGATGCAGTGTTTCACGCATATTCAAAATAGAATAATTACTTTTACGCGGCAGTTGATACAGTGCAATACCTGCTTGCTGCAATGCTTCTGCCATACTGCTTTCATGGCTGGCCGAGGGGGATTGCAGCTGTAACACACAAACAACCGTATGATCCTTTTTACAGAACAAGCTAAAATCCACAAGCTGCATTGGATTTTTTGCGGATGGGCATAGCTCACCCAAGGTCAACTTGTTACGAATATAATATTCACTGCCAGCCACCTGCTGCAATGTTTGCAAACAACGTTGCTCAACCGCACTGAGTTGTGGCATTTCAACATCAAGGGCGTCATGCTGACCAGGGTGCTGCAATGGCGCTCTCTTCACATCAACAAACAAGCGTTTAAACAGAACAAATGCTATTGCGATAACAGATGCAATCACAACAATGATAAGTACTTGATCTGGCATTTCATCTCTCCCGGAAACAAACGGTGAAGCAACACCGCTGCCACTGTTTCATTCATTATAGCCTATAATGAAAAATTACCATGCATATGCATGCACTTTACTGAAACAGATCAATGACTAGCGATTATGCGCGAATAAATTCGACTGAGGCCCATTCTCCCTGAGAATCACGACGCACTTCAGTGAGCCCCTGGGCAATATATTCTGCAGCCACATCATCTACTTGTGTCGTAAGCAGACCGGAGAGAATCAAATGATTGGCAACGCATGGCGACAGATCTTTGACCATCCAGACCAATGGTGCCGCAAGGATATTGGCAACCACCAGTTCAAATTGCCGGTCTGGCGGCGTATCATCAAGCTTCGCCTCAAGCGTTACAGCATTGATCGCTGCATTGACCTTGCAGGCATCCACCGACTCCTCTTCCATATCAATAGCCAGAGCGCTACCCGCCCCCAACTTCAACGCGGCAATGGCCAGCAAACCGGAGCCTGCCCCCATGTCCAACAGCGTTGCAGGAGCACGCTCCAGACAGACACGTTCAACCGCTTCAAGGCAGAGCCTGGTGGTTGGATGTGTGCCCGTTCCAAATGCCATACCGGGATCAAGCACGACATCAATACGATCATCACTGGGCCCTTCTCGAAAGGATGGACGCACCCATAATCGTTGACCAACGGGCATCGCCTGCCAATCTTTCTGCCAGGCAGTTTCCCAACCTTCATTTTCCAACACGCTCAAACGCACATTGGCCGGATCAATATCTATGCTGTGAAGTGCGGCACGTATTTGCGTAGATTTCTCTATTTCGCTGCCTGATTCAGAGCTGTCAGCATCAAGTTCAAACCATGCGATATGGCAACTTTGTCCACTATCCGCATCTGTTTCCAATGCAATACCAAGTGTTTCCAGCCCCTCGGCCAGTGCCTGAAAAGCCATTTCATCCATGCAAGTGGCCGACATCCGCAATTCCAGTGATTTTGTTGCTTGCATCTTGAGCTCCCCTTCTGTCCAATACACCCTCTTTTGGAGGTATAAGTGCCTGAGTCTTATACATATCGCATGCGGGTCAAAGAAAATGTACGAATGACCGACCCGGCCTGTCACGATGAAGTGGTGCAGCTTACGCTGGAAACCAAAAACCGTAGTGCTGTACGTCCGTTCCAAGCCGGCCAATACGTGCGTATTGCTATCCCCGGTCTACAAGAGCCAACCCCCGGTTATTTTGCCATTGCATCCAGCCCGGAAGACGATGACGCGTATGAGTTTTTCATTAAAAACGCAGGTGCTTTATCGCAATATCTGTGCGCCATTCCCGACGGATCAGAACTGGATGTAGAAGGGCCTATGGGCAAAGGTTTCGATCTGGAAGCGCATAAGGGAAGCGATGTGTATCTGATTGGCGTAGGAACGGGTATTGCTCCACTGCGCAGCGTTTGGCGACATATCATCCACCACCGTGCTGATTATGGTCGGGTTCATATTTATGCCGGATTTCTCACCTCACTGCACCAGTTACTCACCGATGAACTGGAAGATCTCGGCAACCACAATATTGAAGTCTCCACCACTCTGGAGATGGGCCATGATAACTGGGATGGCCCAATCGGTTATGTTCAACATGCACTGGAATCTGATGCGCCAGAGCATGAAAATGCGATTGCCTGTTTGGCTGGCATGAGTGTAATGGTGGACGCTTGCACAGACACGTTGCAGAATCTCGGTTTTAATGAAAGCCGTATCCTGCTCAACTACTGATCCAGTGACACTCAAACCCCTCGTGTCCGACGCTCATTCTCATCCGCCTTCTTCCACTCAAGATTCTGTTCCAGGCTTGCAACTACCCTTGATTGCACTGGATATCGGCATGAAACGTATCGGTATCGCCGTCTGTGATCGTATGGCCATCTCTTGCCGTGGTGTTACCTATCTACATCGTAACGATCAGGGCTGGCCCAAACAGCTACTTAAACTGATCAAAGAGTATGGTTCCCGAGGCATTATAGCAGGCCTGCCCTTGAACATGGATGGTAGCGAAGGTGTTCAAGCCAAAGATGCGCGCTCTGCCATCAAACAATTAAAACAACTCTCTGCCCTGCCTGTCGCATTTCAGGATGAACGCCTTTCCACCTGGACAGCCAAAGAGCGTCTGTACGGGCAAGGACTCAATGAGAAGAAAGTGAAAGAGAGAATCGACCAAACCGCTGCAGCAGTGATACTGGAAGATTTTCTTACCTCACATCCGGAGCTGAAATGACTGATACTGTTCTGTTTGATAATCATGCGCTTGAGCATGCCTTGCTTGTCATGAGTAAAGCTATGACTGATTCCGAAGTGTACCTTGTAGGCATTCATAGCGGTGGAGCCAAAGTCGCCAATGCCATTCAGCAGCATCTTGTAGATGCTGGCAAAACAGTGCATCGCGGCAATCTCGATATCAGTTTTTATCGCGATGATCTCGACACCATCGGCCCCAACCCCGAAGTACGTCCCAGCAAATTGCCCTTTGATGTCTGTGGTAAACATATCTGGCTGGTGGATGATGTGCTCTATACTGGCCGCACCATTCGCGCAGGCATGGATGAACTCTTCGATTATGGCAGGCCGGCATCCATCAAGCTTGCAGTTCTGGTGGATCGTGGTGGCAGGCAACTCCCGATCAGAGCCGATATCATCGGCATGACACACCCCGCACCGGCCAATTGCACCGTGGAACTCATCACAGATGGCCCATGGCATATTGAACAAAGGCAGGTGAAATAATGCGCCCCCTCAAACATCTGTTCGGCATTACCGACTTAGATAGCGAACAAATCAGATACCTGGTCAACCTTGGCCACTCCTTCATCGACATTAACCGGCGCTCCCTGAAAAAAGCACCAACCTTACGTGGCAAAACCATTATTAACCTCTTTTTTGAAAATTCGACGCGCACACGTACCAGCTTCGAATTGGCTGGCAAACGACTCTCAGCCGACGTGATTAATATCTCGGCTTCCACCAGCGCCACCAAAAAGGGTGAATCCCTGCTTGATACAGGTATGACACTGGCAGCCATGCAACCGCATGTGTTGGTAATACGCCACTCCGTTGCCGGTACCTGTGAATTCCTGGCAAAACATTTAGGTGATACCGCCATCGTCAATGCCGGTGATGGAGCGCATGAACATCCAACTCAAATCCTCACTGATCTGTTGACCTTAAAACAGACATGGGACTCCATGCAGGGCAAAGTGATTACGATTGTTGGTGATATCGCTCACTCACGTGTTGCGCGCTCACATCTCATTGCAGCAAAAAAACTGGGCTACAAAATGCGTGTTGTGGCACCAAAAACACTCTTACCAGCTGAAATCGAACGATACGGTTGCGAGGTCTACCATGACTTTGATGCCGCCCTGCCCGGCTCCGATGCCGTATATATGTTGCGCATGCAGACAGAGCGCATGACTGACAACTGCTCTATCCCCTCCATTCGCGAATACCACGAAGCTTATGGTCTGAACCGCGCGCGGCTGAATGCGGCTGGCAGTGATACCCTGGTATTGCATCCGGGTCCGATGAACCGTGGTGTTGAAATTGCCACTGACGTTGCCGATTCTGTGAACAGTCACGTTTTAAGTCAGGTTGAGCATGGTGTTGCGATTCGCATGGCTGTATTGGCTGCTCTGTGTGGTGGTGATGATGCAGAAGATATGCCCCCTAAACGCAATCGCCGAACAAAGCGTGAAATGGAAGAAGATGCTATGAAATCGAAAGAAGGATTCTGGTTATGAGTAGCTCATTGTTAATAAAGGGTGGTCGTGTCATCGATCCGGCCAATGCCATTGATCGTGTGTGTGATATCTGGATTAAAGACGGTCGCATTGCAGGTATCGGTTCATTTGATGGCATGGCTGAATCAACCATTGATGCATCAGGAAACATCGTCTGTCCGGGTCTGATTGATATGCACGTGCATCTGCGTGAACCCGGTCAGGAATGGAAAGAAGATATTGAATCAGGTTCCCGTGCTGCGGTAGCTGGTGGTGTAGCCACCATGTGCTGCATGCCCAATACTGGCCCGCATATCGATCATGCAGGCATTGCACGTCAGATCATTGAACGCTCCAATCAGGTCGGCTTGTGCAACGTACTGCCGATTGGGGCTGTGACCAAAAACCTTGATGGCAAAGAGCTTACCGAAATGCGCGAGCTCTCACGTGCCGGTTGTGTGGCATTCTCCGATGATGGTATGCCTATCTGGCACGCAGGCGTGATGCGCAAAGCGCTGGAATATTCTTCCAGTTTTGATTTTATGATCATCCAGCATGCTGAAGAGAAAGAGCTGACCGCTGATGGTTGCATCAACGAAGGCTGGATCTCCACCCAGCTTGGTGTGACGGGCATGCCAGTTGAGGGGGAAGATTCCATGATCGCCCGCGATATCATGCTCGCCCGTCGAACCGATGCACGTTATCACGTGGCTCATATCTCCTCACTTGGTGGCGTAGAGCTTGTACGCAGTGCGCGCGCAGAAGGTCTGAAAGTGAGTACGGAAGCCGCCCCACATCATTTTGCCCTGACCGAAGAAGAGGTGCTCGGTTTTAATGCCGATGCCAAGATGAGTCCACCACTGCGTACTGAAGCCGATCGACTGGCTGTGATCGAAGGATTAAGAGACGGTACTATTGAAGTGATCGCCACCGATCATGCGCCACATCATGAAGATGATAAACGCTGCGGCCTCTCCTGTGCTGCGTTCGGTATTGTCGGTCTTGAAACGATGTTACCAGTATCGCTGGATCTGGTTCGTGACGATGTATTATCGATGTCTGATCTGATTGCCAAAATGACTTCTAATCCGGCCAGACTACTCAATCTTGATGCAGGTACACTGAGCATGGGTGCAGCAGCTGATATCGCCATTTTCAATGCTGAAGCTACTTGGACAGTTGATCGTGAAAAGATGGTTTCAAAAGGTAAAAACACACCATGGCATGGTAAAAAAATGACAGGCCAGGTAAGCCACACCATTAAAGCCGGACAAATTGTGTTCACCAAAGGGAACTAAATGGCTGAAAATACAAGAAACACTGTTTTTGAAGAGCAGGCTGAAATATTAGCCCACATCACCCATCCGGGTGATCAATTCATCATGCGTGTGAGCGCACCCAAAACCGCTGCCAATGCCAAACCGGGGCAGTTTGTACATCTGCGTGTCTCACCTGAACGTGCGTTGCGCCGTCCTATCTCCATCATGTTGACCAACCCTGAAAAGGGTACGGTCGATCTGCTTTACAAAGCGATCGGTGAAGGCACACATCTGCTATCAGAACGTAAGGTTGGGGATTATATCGCTATGCTAGGCCCAATCGGCGTGCCGTTTGATCTGTCGGACACGTCCAAACGTTATATTCTTATTGGCGGTGGTGTTGGTATTCCTCCAATGATCTTTGCCGCTGACCGGATCTCTTCATCTTCATCCAATCAATCCAATGGCAAGACCGATTGCATTGTCTTTGCAGGCTCAGAAGTGGAATTCCCGTTTGCACTGAAACCATCGGCCACCATCTTGCCCGGCATTGGTGGCAATACCATTTTATCGATCACCTCATTAGAAGAGCGTGGCATTGCCTGCCGCCTTGCTTCCAATGCAGGCCTGTACGGCTGTTACGAGGGCCATGTACCGCATCTGGCGCGTGATTATCTGGCGGCCCTGAGTGATAAAGAGCGTGCCCGTTGTGTGCTACTATCCTGTGGCCCGCATCCGATGCTACATGCCGTTGCCGAGGTCGGACGCCAGTTTGATCTACCCACGTATCTGAGCTTGGAGGAGCACATGGCCTGCGCCATTGGTGGATGTGCCGGCTGTGTAGTGAAAACCATCGAAGATGGTGAAGAAAAGTATCGCCGTGTCTGTGTTGACGGCCCTGTGTTCCCGGCTGATATTCTGCCTGAATTCGCATGAGTCCTACAAGTTTCTAGGAAGTTCTAGAGTTCTGGTTTGTAGAGCTTGAACCACGCGATGCAAGACCAGGCACCGTCACTTTAGACCAGGCACCGTCACTTTTTTTTAGATCGCTTCAGTATTTTCGTGGACGCTTGGAATCCATTAAAATTTCTATCACATCTACAACAGAGAAATACCAGAATTCCTGCTCTTCAACCCAAGCCAATCACAATTGCCAGTATCCGGTTTAGGGTTGCGATTTCTGTCTCGGTTAATTGTCCTATACATTGCCCGACTTTCTCTGTT
>CAYZJL010000108.1:0-7311 GCA_964478615.1 uncultured Zetaproteobacteria bacterium | reverse complement strand
GTTAATAATCCTTTGCTTCTTGCTCTCGAATGCTTCTCATCAAAAGCCATATCGGTCTCTTCTTCCCAAGATCGGCAAGCCTTGTTTAGTTCTTTCTGCAACTTTCTGTCGTCGGATTCAGATAATTCTCCTGTGGACTCTGTAATTTCATTTTCATTAATGCTGGCAGATTCTGAGCGAGCCTCTACCATGAAGTTAAACATTTCTTCTCCAATAAATCCTTTTATTTTGATTTCGGCCTCTACTTTAAGCCCTAATCTGTTTATGGCAGTGTGAGGGAAAACATGATCTTGGTGGAGGTGGACATGAATAGATGTAAGCACATGGCCTCAGTCATCTTTCTGTTCACTGCCCTGCTTTTACTCAGTGGTTGTTTGAGTCACTCAAAACCAGATCATGAGAAGGCAACAGAGGCATTTAATGCCATTGGAAAAGCTGCGGAAGGGGCTTCTGCGGCCTTTGCCTATCCAGAAAGATCAAAGGCGTTAGAGAATGATCCCAAACATGTTTCCTGTGCAGGTTCCCGAACAAAAACAGAACGACTCTGTGCAGATTCATATGGGGAGAAAACCCGCTGGTTTCTCCTGAGTGAAACAAATGAGGAGACCACCATTGAAGCGGGTGATTTCTCTGCTGAACGACTTCAGTATTTTGAGGTAGATCGCCAGTGGCGTTATATCGCTATGGTGATTACAGAAGAGGGACATCCCTTTCTGGCAGTGTACGATCTGAAGCTGTGGCTGGATGAGAAAAAGAAACCATCCCCATTGTTTATCGTTCACCCTTATCCGGATTCTGTGTTTTTGAGTGGCTGGAGCAATAATCAACTGCTTGGTGGCTTGGGCAGCGGTTCATTGGAGCTTCGCTTCTCCTCCGATACTCCTGATCTGACAGTCGAGCATCAACCCGAACCATCAGAAGAGATTGATGAATATGAGGTGTCCAAAGTGATGAGGTCTTATCGATATTTACCACATTATGATGAGCTCAAGGTTGATCGCATTCATGAATAACGAAATCAGACGAATCTTGGATGGGCCTGCTGCTGATGAATCACCATCGGGCATGGGCCTTGTAGAGTATCGTATTCATTCGGATGGCGATATTTCTGCTGTGATGAAGCGGATCAGGCATGCGCTGGTTATGCTGGTTTCGGTGGAACTTGTTTTGGATGTCAGTGACTCTGATACGGAGATGGATGAATATCAGCAGTGGAAGCATGAAGAGGTCGATGCATATATCGGCAGGCAACTTGTCTGCTGGTTTGTTGAAGATGTCGATAAGGGTGCTGATATGGGGGATGTGAAATCATCGATCCGCTATTTTGGTGATGGGCGCGACTGGTGTTGGTGGAATATATCTCAGCTTAATGAACATGATGCCTTGCTGCAAATTGAGATCTCCGGTTTTCCCATTTCAGGTCTGGATGCTTTGCGCTGGCTCTGTAGTCATTGTGGGGGTAGTTCACTGGAAGCGTTGGCATCAGAATGAATGGTGAGCTTATGGAAACAGAGAGAGTGAATAAAAAACTGCTCATATTTGATCTGGATGAGACCCTGATTCATGGCACGGAGCAGCCATTGGAGCGTGTGGCTGACTTTCAGGTGGCACAGTTCTCTATCTATTGGCGCCCCTTTGTTCGGGAGTTGATGCGTTTTTGTCGTGAGCATTTTCAAGTGGCGATCTGGACAACAGCGTCGAATGACTATGCCGAAGCTATCCTCAAGGAGATATGTGGCTCTGATTACCCGTTTGAATTTATCTGGTGTCGGGATCGCTGTACGCCTAAAGGCGAGGGTTTCGATGGTGAGTTCCGCTGGATTAAAAACCTGAAGAAAGTGAAAAAACGGGGCTGGAGTTTGGATCATGTTCTCGTAGTTGAAGACAAGCCGGAAAACCTGTCTAGACATTATGGAAATGTGATTCGTATTGAGCCGTTTGAAGGTGACCCGGATGATATTGAACTGAAGCGTTTGATGTCATTTCTGTTAGATCTCAAGTCGATTGAAAATGTGCGAACTGTTGAGAAGCGCGGCTGGAAAAAAAGTTTCACCTGTGAGTAATATCGAGGGTGAATATCTGTTATCAGGGGGAGGGGGAATGAAAATATTTTTTGTGGTTTTCCTTTTATTAGGCATTGTATCATTGCAGAGCTGTGCCAGTCAGCAGGATAAACTTTGGTATAAAACAATGTCCAGGCAGGAGCTGGCAAAATTAAGAGTCACAGAAGTTATTCATAGTTTTGGAAACAGTTCACTTTCACCTGATTATAGTTGGGATGCAGGTTACAGAATATCTATGGATGGATTAAGCTTCTGGCGCAGTGGATTGGCAAGAAATTTAAATATTGGAACGTGGAAAATCCGCTCGTTTGGTGAGAAGGAGAAAGCGCTTTTTAAAGCACTTTCGATTCCCGATGTATTGAAGGTTAGAAAGCTCAGCCAGGGGGAGGTGACGGGTGGCGGTTCAGGTTATTATGAAGTTACATTCAGCAATGGGAAATCGGTGTGTGTTAGCAACGGTGCTGGAAGCAAGTTCTATCACCCTGAATTTATCATCGGCCCCATTGATACATATCTGAGAGCGATCAGTGGTCATATTCCAAAGCATATCTCAATGCATACTATGGTCGTATCGTCGGTAGATCCGTTTACATCTAAGCCTCCAAGTACGATGAGTGTATACAGGGGGGGTGATTCAACTCATCTCGATGAAGTTAGTAAGATTGTTTTGAGGAGAATTGTTGCGTATTACCTCTATCAAAGTCAGCACAAAATACTCTCTGGCATAACCATTGAAGGATACACCGGCATGAAAGGAGCAAGAGAGTATAATTTGGCTTTGGGCACTCATGCAGCGATTGTTGTCAGGGATTTTCTGATGGAACTCGGTGTGCCCGCGAGTGAGGTTGATATCATTAGTTTTGGCGAAGATCGCCCGGCATGTACCGAAAGTATGGAAGAAGAATGTCAGGCGCAAAACAGGCGTGTGGATATAAAGTTTCGGTGATTAAACGGGGGTGAAATGATGAATGGGTTTTTGACTGCTACTAAAGACTCTAGTCGTACCAAACTAAGCTTGTAGACTACATCATGTATGGAGGACCCCAGTTTGAAAAGAGATGAACACGAGCGTTTGAATGATGAGCGGTGGATTTCATGGTGTCCGACACTCTCCACGCTTGTTCTTAAACGAAGGTAGATATTTGAGAGCCTTAGGTGTCAGGCTTTCACGGTTTGATGAGGGAGGGTTGGCGATGCCTGCCCTCTACTCTACCAGTCTTTGTTGATAATCGGCTACTAATCGGCTATTATTTGGCTATGTCCTGGCAGCCAAAATATACGAATACGGATAAACTGCTCTATACCATTCGCCAAATTGGTGAGGCTATAGGGGAAATCAGGTCCTTTCGTTTTCAATTCGGTAGTGTTGCTTTGCTGGAGAGTGAGGCTCGTGAACTCTCCTCTTTTGCTTCAACCAGTATTGAAGGAAATCCACTGCCTTTAACGGATGTGAAACGACTGTTAAAAAAAAGGCCTGAGCATGTCCGGGATACGGAGCATGAGGTGCTCAATTACAATCAGGCACTTCAGAAGATTTACAGTGCGGTGCGGCAGCAAACATTCACTCTAAACCGGCATACCATTGAGGAAATACAAAAAATGGTCGTTGCCGGGTTGATGGATAACCCGGCCGAGATAGGAAAGCTTCGGAAGCGAGCTGTTGTTATTCGTAACCCTCTACAGATGGATGAAATTATTTTTCTTCCCCCTGATTATCAGGATGTCCCGGCGCTTCTTGATCAACTGATTCAATATATTCAACAAAACAGTGGCAAAATTGATCCCATTATTCTGGCTGGAATTTTTCATCGTCAGCATGTCATCATTCACCCGTTTATGGATGGTAATGGTCGATCTACCCGTTTAATAACAACCGCTCTGTTAGGTTCAGAAGGATTTGATTTTTTTGAAATCTTTAGTTTTGAAGGCTATTACAATCGTAATATTACGCGCTATTTTAAGGAGGTTGGCCTTACGGGTGATTACTACGATATTCACGATAACATTGATTTCACATCGTGGCTGGAATACTTCGCAGATGGAATATTAGATGAATTAAAACGTGTTCAGAAATCACTGCTTAGTACATCCGGTCAGCAGCAAGGTATGGAACCGCATTTGAGACGCTTACTCGATCACATCGAAGAACATGGATCGATCACTCAAAAACAATATGGTGAATTTTCAGAACGTAGTCTTGCAGCTCGTAAGCAGGATTTTAAAAAGTTACTGCTGTTGGGGCTCATTGAAAGCCAGGGTGGAGGAAGAAGCAGATATTATGTGCCTGTTTCATCGTAAGCTAAAGTACTGAAATAGAATGGTGAACAATATGTTACTATCTTCGGCTTTACTGACTTTAATGTTGCTGCTGTTGAGCTGGCCAAACCATGCGGATGCTGTCCAGGCTAATTATGATGCATCTATCCAGTTTAATTTTCCGGAATACTCATCGGTCCATGATTGTGGCAACCTGATAGATCGTGTTTCGGAAGAAATGTGGACTCAAAAAGAGTGCTTTGACTTTCTGCAATCGATCTATTTATCAAGTAAAGCGCAAAAAAATGAGGCAGCGCTAAAAGCGTATACCGAAAGTTTTGGTGATTTCGGTGATAATCCTTTGTTTCTTATGCAAGCAAGGCTGATGCGCTGTGGAATGGCGGAATGCGAAAAGCAGGGGGATGTACGCGTAGATCCTTCTGATGGGTGGTCTACTCCGAAGTCTGAATCTATTGAGGGCGGTTATCTGTTTTACACACCATTGGCCACTGTTAATGAATCCTATGTCTTGAAAATAGATGGTATGGAGAGGGTAAGCAGTAGTTCGAAGTTTACTATATCATGGCCACACAATTACATGATAGTGCGTTTCGCGAAGGATCGACCGGGCCATTTATTGATTGAACATGATTGGCAGCGCACACTGATCGATCAGAGAAACATGAAGCAGGTGATGGGTGAAATGCAGTTCATGGTCATTCTATGGCTCGTTCTAATGGTAGTGGCCTTGCCCGCACTGCTACTGGTTTCAGCAATGAACAGCACGATAAGAGCACAGCGGCGCTGGAAAAGAGAGGAGATGTTACGAGCACTATCTGGTTTTGGGATTTCCCTACTGCTGATACTGCTTGTGATGGTGAGTAAGGTGCTCACATTAGCTGAAATTTTTCTGCTCTATTTTGGCACCTTGTTTTTTGATTGTTGGTGGTTACGAAAGAGTGGACGGATGGAGGCAACTGAACCGTTGTGGTTAGCTATATCGCTTAAAATTGTTGTGCTTTTGGTGGCTATTACGCTAATGGCGGCCATGTTGGTAACGGCTTCAGTTTTGGAACTGATTTGAAACCGAAGGTATGGGTGGCACATGGAGGTTTTAAGGAGGAGGCATGGAGCTGAAACGATTGATGCCTCTTCTTCTGGAGCTTAAGGATAGTGAAAATGTCAGAAACGTTGAAAAACGGGGCTGGAGGGGCAGATTTGAAGTATGAGTGAAATCGATCGGATAGTTATTGAATATCAAGGCAAATCACTTGTTGCTCTTATCGTGAATACGGTGATTCTTGGAATGGTACTTTATACCTTCTATTTAGCTCTGGATCGATTTGAAGCTATCGCTGAACTTAGTGGCTTCTTAACATCTGTAGCGGTTATTATCGTAATGCTTTTTTTACTGTTTAGGGTGGCTTCTTCGATATTTGGTGGATCCTCTGAACAGCTCACAATGGATGAGAGTCTGAAGATAGAAGTATTGAATGGCAGCACCAAAACGTATGCATACAAACAAGTTAAAAAGATTGAAGTTACAAAATGTTCAGATAAATCAACAACATTGTTTCTTGAAATTATTATTCGTGATGCTGGTGAGTGGGCCTTTGAAACGGAAAAGTATTCTATGCCCTCTTTGAAATCGTTTTTTGTATCCCGAGGTTTTGTGTGTAGTGAAAAAAATAAACTGCAGATGACTTTTCAGTATGAAAAGAGTGATGAAGATTAATTTTTGTTTTCTCATCCTGGCTTCAATGCTGTTCATGCCGTTTGTGCATGCTCAGCCAATTGAACTTGCAGAAACCTGCCAGCATAGCTTTGAGGGTGAGTTTATTGATAAGGGCAGAAGCGATATTATTACCCTTCAACTTCGGGCTGCTGAAGATGTAGATGAAGAGGGTTGTTCCAATGGTTTGAACCTTCGCCGTGATCCGACTCAGAAGTGGGACCTTTTCTATCAAGCTGGCAACGAGGATAAAAAGGCGATTCCTCTGGCCGCTGATCTGAATAGCTCTGATTACACCCGGTTTATAGAACAATGCACAAACCCTGAAACAGGATTGGATCAGCTGATATTCGAAACAGGCATGAGCGGAACAGATGCCAGCGAGGCACTGTTTGTATCCTACGACCAACAGAAACAGCAGTTTGCGAGTGCAGCGATTGATTCGCAGTTTATGGATAGAAGTTGCTCCATCAAATCCGCAGAGGAGCGCCAACAGCGGCTTTTAGATAAACAGGCAAGGGGTGATCAACTCTATGTCTCTTTGCAGCCATCAACAGCTAGCAAACAGGCTTTTTCTGCAAAGCCTTTGCCAGACTTTAATCTCACAAAAACCGGAATGTTGATAAAAGAGCTGAATCGTCCTGAGCCTCCCTTTGAGCCTTTGGCTGGAGCCAGTGAAGCTATTGATGGCAGCTATGAAGTGGAGTTACTGGCTGAAAACAGCAACTGGCGCATTGTAACTGTCTATTACGATGGTGCGCTTGGTTCATCATGGGGTGTACTTCTGCTAGAGAATAGGGAGACAGCTACCTGGCACTCTTTTTATGATGTGCCGCAGGGAACCACAAAACGAGCGCTCTATCTACCAACTGATATCCAACTGCATGGTGACAGCTTAACGATAAGCCTCTGCACCGATTGCAGCTGGTGGGGTAAATACTCCCCATTTCAGGTGGATTTGAACTCTTTCAGATTCAAGCTACTCCCGATAAATTAGTAACCTTTAGGAAATCACACGGCATACACCATTTGGGTGATGTACGCACTTTTTGTGTATGGCACGGTTGCGTTTGTAAGGGAGTTTTGGGAACCGGATGTTATTTCTGACGTTACCCGTTCTGATAATAGGGTTGTTGCAGCTGATCCATTTATAGTCTAAGCTGAATATAGGTGGGGGAGTGTTGACTGGAAGGTTCGGTTAAAAATTCTGGCGCTTCACGAAATCGTGTGGGTAGGCTGTCATAAAGTAACCCCCTTGGG
>CAYZJL010000107.1:0-7314 GCA_964478615.1 uncultured Zetaproteobacteria bacterium | reverse complement strand
ACTTAAGCTGATGGCACGCATGGCAAGAGCAGTTATTCCGTCCATCCCCCATCACATCACCCAGCGTGGTGTTCGCAGGATGGAGACTTTTTTTGATGATGAAGATTATCAGATCTATCTGTCTTATATGCGGGCGTGGTGTTTATCTTCGGGCGTTGAGATCTGGGCTTATTGCCTGATGCCAAACCATGTACACCTTATTGCGACACCGGAGAGCGAAAAGAGTCTTGCGCGCGGTATTGGCGAGGCACATAGACGTTACACGCGATACATGAATTTCAAGAAAGGCTGGAAGGGTTATCTCTGGCAGGGTCGATTTACCTCTTTTCCGATGGATGAGGATTACCTTATGGCAGCGGCTCGTTATGTTGAACTCAATCCGGTGCGGGCAAATCTGGTTGAGCGGGCAGAGGATTATCCATGGAGCAGTGCGCGAGCCCATCTGGATGGCAAGGACGACATACTGGTGAAAGCCAGCCCCATGCTGGATCGTGTGGAGAACTGGGCGGAGTTGTTAGCCAGCGGAGACCAAACCTCATTTGATGCGCTTCGAATGCATGAGAGAACAGGCAGACCATTGGGCGACGATAGCTTTGTTGCTCGAATGTCACAGCTTGCCGGACGTGCACTTGGCCGGAAAAAGCCAGGGCCTAAACGGAAAAGGGAATAGTTATGTATTATGTCCCCGGAATAATCTATGTATTATGTCCCCGGAATAATCCGGAATAATCGGAATAATCGGAATAATCGGAATAATGATGTCCCCGAAATAATGAGTCTGCAGCAGGCGATTCGATCTTTTTTGCATGAACTGGCTGATGTGCGCCTGGCATCAACGCATACTGTGGCTGCTTATCGACGTGATCTACTGAAATTCATGGATCACTGTGGTGTCGATACAGATGTGAATTATATTACCCGCACGCACGTGCAAGACTGGCTAGTGGCCTGTCATGCAGCAGGCCTGGCAGCTTCCACATTGGCCAGGCGTTTGTCAGCAGTGTCCAGTTTTTTTGATGCTGCTGTTCGATCTGGTCACTGCAAATCGAATGTCGCTGCCGGTGTTCGTGCACCTAAACAGCCCAAACGTTTGCCTCGTACGCTGCCGCCAGAACAGACATCTGCATTGATGCAACAGACAGACCGTAGCTCAGATCATCGGGATCTGGCGCTGTTGGCGGTGATGTATGGTTGTGGCCTGCGTGTATCTGAGGCGGTTGGTCTGAATATGCATGATATTAACCTGCATCAAAGTGAGTTACGGGTGTTTGGTAAAGGGCGCAAGGAACGCATCGTACCGTTGCCTGAGGGAGCAGTACAATATCTACAGGCCTATTTGAGTGAACGCGGTGAGGGCCTGATGGAAGAACAGGTGGAGCAGGATCAGGCTGTTTTCTTAAACAAATACCATACCCGGCTCTCAATCCGCAGTGTTCAACGCATGCTCAAGGCGCGTGCGGTAGAGACAGGGGCTGATGTGTCGGTGAGTCCGCATCGACTGCGCCATTCATTTGCTACGCACCTGTTGGCAGGCGGCGTTGATCTGCGTGCTATTCAGGAGTTGCTCGGTCATGCGTCATTAGGGACTACGGAGCGATATACCCATCTCGATATCGCTACACTCACCGAGGTGTATGACAAAACACATCCACGCGCCAGAAAGAAATAGTCTGTCATCGTAAATAGTGAAAACAGATTCACACGTTGATTGACATTTTCACCATTCCATCAATGATGGACTGATAAATGATATGGTTCAATCTGATTGTGTGATTGAGCCGAAAAACCAGATAGAGGAATGATTACCATGTCGAATGCTGCAACTACCGAAACAGAGACACCTGTTTTCAATATTCAGAAGTTATATGTCAAAGATATTTCATTTGAAAACCCGAATGCGCCTGAAGTGTTTACCGTCCAAAATGCCGAGCCCAATGTTGAATTGAATATCGGCTTGGAAAATAGACAGCTGGATGCAGAACACTGGGAAGTTACATTGAAAGTGTCAGTGATGATGCGTGATGATAAAAATGATAAACTGTTGTTTGAGATCGAAATTGAACACGCTGGCCTGTTCTATATAAAAAATGTTCCCGAAGAGCATATGGTTCACCTGCTTGGGGTTGATTGCCCTACGATTCTGTTCCCTTATACCCGTCAGATTATTAGTCAGTTAACTGTGGATGGTGGTTTTATGTCGTTGATGCTTGAGCCTGTGAACTTTTCAGCCGCTTTTGAATCGAGCCGCGCACAGCAGCAGGAACAGCAAAAGCAGAAAGAAACAATAAATTAATTCAGGCGGCTGATTACAGCTTATCGTGTTTTGATTTCTGTAATCAGCTGTCCACAGGCCGCTGAAATTTCACGGCCCTTTGATTTACGCTCAATAGCAATCAGTTTGGCCGCAACCAGAACTGCCTGAAACGCGTGTACGGCCTCCTGAGAGGGGCGCTTAAACTCCGATCCGGGATAAGGGTTAAAGGGCAGCAGATTGATGGTGCAGTGTAGTCCTTCCAATAGCTGACATAAGCGCTGTGCATCTTCGATGCTGTCATTGATGCCAGCCAGCATCACATATTCAATGAGCACACGTTTATGGCCACGCTCCTGAACATACGCACGTACAGCCTGCATCAGCTTGGCAATCGGATATTTGCGATTCATCGGAATAATGCGATCACGCACTTCATCTGTCGTTGCATTGAGTGATACCGCCAGATTACACGGTAGTTTGTCTTCCAGCATGCGATACATAGCTGGCACCATACCGGATGTGGAGAGGGTAACCCGGTTGGGTGAAAAGGCCATGCCTTTGGGATCGGTGACAATGTTTAAAAATTGTTGTACGGATTGATAGTTGTGCAGCGGTTCACCCATGCCCATCAATACGATATTGCTTACTTTTTGGCCGCTAATGCGCTGGCCAGCCATGATCTCTGCAACCATTTCAGCCGTACTCAGGTTGCGGGTTAATCCCCCTGTTGCCGTCAGACAGAAGGTGCAGCCGACAGCACAGCCTACCTGTGTCGAGATGCACTGGGTTAAACGTTTGCCACCTTCGATCAGCACAGTCTCTACTGCTTTTCCATCAGGCATCTGCAGTACCAGTTTGCGCGTGCCATCGGCAGCCAGCTGTGCCGCTGTGCAGGTGGGTTCAAACATAGAGACGTGTTCGTTGAGATAGTCCTGTAGTCGGAGCGGGATTCTGGAAATATCAGAGATGTTTGTCTGATAGCGTCGGAATATTGAAGCTACGATATGATCCGCGTGTACGGCTTTCACACCGGCTCGCTGGCATAGTTCAACCAAATCACTGTGGTTCATGCCAATCAGAGGCGTTTTGCTGTGTGTTGAGGCGTTGCTCATGGGCTAAGGATAAAGAAAAAGCGCATGTGCAGAGATCCACACATGCGCTTTTAAGAGACTAGTCTTGTTGATCGTGTGAATCAGAGGCCGTATTTAGCTTTGTTGGCGGCCACTTCTTCAGCAGTTGGTGGTTCGTGATCGTGTACTTCTGCCAGATCAAACAATTCGCGTTTGCTGTCGCAAGCTTCGTTCAGATCAATGTCGCCTTCGAATACTTCAGGCACATCTTCTTCTGGATAAATTGCTTCCCAGGGGCATTCAGGTTCGCAAACAGCACAATCAATACACTCTTCTGGAGAGATGTAGAGCATGTTTGGTGTTTCATCATTTTTCTCTTTTGGTTCATAGAAACAGTCAACCGGACATACAGCAACACAAGCGCTATCAACACAGTCTTTACATAATTGGGTAACAACAAAAGCCATGGGTGATTCCTCTACTTCATTAATAAATTCAAATCGCTGCGCAATCTAGCAAGCGTAACCACTGATTTCCACCATAGTCGATGAATGTGATTACTGTTGAGAAATAAATAAGCTATGGAAATCATCTGGCTTCTATAACATTGGGGCTGATGAGTGCGATGCAATCGAATGAAGAAACCATTACTGGCCTGTTGCAGCGCATGGCGATGTTGCGTGGCTGGTCGCATAAAACAACAGAATCATACCGTTCAGACTTGCTGCATGCCGATGCTTTTTTTCGCACGATAAAAGCTGATTTCATGCGGGTTAATCAGCCTGAAGTGCTGACATATCTGGCATCGTTGCGACAGGATGGATTAAAAGAGAGTACGATTCAACGTCGGCGCAGTACGCTTTCTACCTGGTTTAGCTATCTACAGGATCAAGGTATGCGCGATGATCATCCGGCCCGGCATCTGCCGAAGCTGCGCAAAAGCAGAGCACTGCCCAAGTTACTGAGTGAACAGCATGTTGAAGCGCTGCTGGCAGCACCCGATACCACGACTCCGATAGGTGTACGTGACCGTTGCATGCTGGAAATTCTGTATGCTACCGGATTGAGGGTTAGTGAACTGGTCAGTTTAAGTCTGGCCAATATCGATATGGCAAGCGGCATGCTGCGTGTGGTTGGCAAGGGTGATAAAGAGCGCTTGGTTCCTTTTGGTGAAGAGGCCGAAGGCTGGTTGCAGGAGTGGTTGGTACTACGGCCCACTGAACCTGCCTGCTCTTTTCTGTTTGCCGGGCGCAGTGGCAAGGCGATGACACGGCAAAACTTCTGGTTGCGTATCAAGCAGTATGCCGCTCAGGCAGGTCTATTTCCTCTGCCTTCACCACATACATTAAGGCATGCTTTTGCCACCCACCTGCTTAATCACGGGGCCGACTTGCGGGCTGTGCAAATGTTGCTCGGCCATAGTAATATCACGACTACCGAAATTTATACCCATGTTGCCAAAGCACGGCTGCATGATTTGGTGAATCAATCGCACCCTTTAGGCAGAGGTTAACCTGAGCTATTCACAAACACTGTCGCGCCCTCTCTTGTTCCTATTGCCCGCAACAACTCCCTCGTCAAGCGTCCGTAAACATGGCTACGCACACCATCCTCGGCATTTGTTGCAAGCAACAACCGGCGTGATCATCACGACGGTTCATGAATAGTTCAGGCTAACGATAGCAAGGTGATAATCGGAGAAGCATTTTTCATATGCTTTTGTTAGTTTTCCCGCTTCTTCAACACCAATGAATATATTTTATCCGTTCATGCTGAAAAAGCTGCGCGGATCAGTGGAGCAAAGAATATGGCAGATAACAAAACAACACCTGAAACCGCTTGCTATTCAGAAGGTTTGGCCGGTATTCCCGTCGCTCGATCAGCAGTCTCTTCTGTTGATGGGACACGCGGCTATCTGGAATATCGCGGCATCGATATCGAGCAACTGGCCGAAAACTCATCATTTGAAGAGACCGCTTGGCTGCTATTGTACGGTGATCTCCCTACAGCCGATCAGTTGAGCGCGTTTGAAAATGAGTTATGCCACCATCGTCGTGTGAAGTTCCGTATTCGTGATATGATGAAATGTTTCCCTGAATCGACGCATCCGATGGACTCTCTGCAGGCTACCGTTGCAGCTCTGGGTATGTTTTACCCCTTTCCAAAATCATTAGAGGGTGGGCTTGATGATCAAAAAGTGCATCAGGTGTTTGTGAATTTGATCGCTAAACTGCCTACGCTGGTTGCTGCGCATGCGCGCATGCGTCATGGTGATGATCCGATTGCACCGCGTGATGATCTTTCTCATGCCGCCAACTTTTATTATATGCTGACGGGTAATGAACCGGATGCACTGGCGACGCGTATTATGGATGTTGCGTTGATTGTACATGCTGAACACACCATGAATGCCAGTACCTTCTCTACACTGGTGGTCGCTTCAAGCCATGCTGATCCCTACACCTCAATCAGTGCGGGTATCGGCTCGTTATCCGGGCCATTGCATGGTGGCGCTAATGAAGATGTGTTGAATATGCTGGATGAGATCGGTTCAGTTGACGCGGCTGAAGATTATCTGCATGGTAAACTGGATAGAAAAAAGAAGATTTCAGGCTTGGGTCATCGTGTATACAAAACCAAAGATCCGCGAGCGACGTTGTTGCAAAAATTATATGTGGAGCTGACTGAACAGCTTGGCGCGGATCCAACTTATGAAATAGCCAGTCGAATCGAAGAGTTATCCAAAGAAACATTGGGTAAAAAGGGCATTTGCCCCAATGTGGATTTTTACTCCGGCATTGTTTACCGCAAACTGGGTATTCCGACGGATTTGTTCACACCTATTTTTGCCGTTGCGCGTGTAGCCGGTTGGTTAGCGCATTGGAAAGAACAGCTTGGTCACGGCCGTATTTATCGGCCAAAGCAGATTTATGTTGGTAAAAATGGCCAATCGTACGTGCCTATGGATGAGCGCAGCTAATCAAGACGAAGACTATGTTACGCTTCTGTATGCATGCGCTACTGTTTATGCCGCTGCCGTTTATATCTCTACTATTTGTTGCGACATATTCTCAGGCCGCAGTCCCTGCTACCAGTATGGTGGTTTCAGCCCACAAGTTGGCGACAAAGGCTGGTCTGGATATATTAAAAGCTGGCGGTAATGCTTTTGATGCCGCAGCGGCGACCACATTGGCCCTGGGTGTTGTTGAACCTGGATCGTCCGGTCTTGGCGGCGGCGGTTTCTTTCTGCTCTATATCGCCAAAGAAAAACGTTATGTGATGATTGATGCGCGCGAAACATCGCCGCTGTTGGCTGGGCACGGTGAGGTTTATCAAACCCGCTCAAGTATTGATGGGCCACAGTCGGCAGGTGTGCCGGGCATCGCAGCGGGCGTCGATCATCTGGTAAGTCGATACGGTCTATTGAATCGATCTCAAGTCAGCCAGACCGCAATCACTTTAGCGCGTGATGGTTTTGCCGTTTCAGATCGCCTACAGGGCATGCTCAATTGGCGCGGCAACGCATTCAATGACACCGCTAAACGTGTTTTTCTGAATCACATGATCATTAAACAGGGCGCTTTGGCCGATACATTGACGCGTTTCGCCAAGAGAGGGTCGGACGACTTCTATCGTGGTGAAACTGCAGGGCGGTTGGTCTCGGATATGAAGCGCGACGGTGGCCTGATTCGTGAAGCTGATCTGGCAGCATATCGCATTATTGAACGTGAACCGGTGAGTTTTGATTATCAGGGATTTAAAGTTATTTCGGCAGCTCTGCCCTCTTCTGGTGGTTTGACGCTGGCGCATCTGTTCGGACAACTAAAAGATGATGACCTAAAATCATTGAACCAAGCGGGTCGAACTCACCTGCTCATTGAGTCCATGAAACGGGCATATCGGGATCGCAATCAGTATCTGGGAGATCGTGATTATGTGCAGGTTCCCAAGGATTATTTGCAAGCCGAGCGTCTGAAGACTTTGCGATCA
>CAYZJL010000106.1:0-7361 GCA_964478615.1 uncultured Zetaproteobacteria bacterium | reverse complement strand
GCACATTGTCAGCCCCCAGAGCTTCCACTGCAATCACAGCGGTCAATGCAGAATCAATACCGCCGGATAGACCAATCACCACCTGTTTGCAGCCATTGCGTAATACATAATCAGCGACACCCATGACCAGGGCTTTGTGAACTTGTTCCATCGGTTCTGGCAACGGAGCGATATCACTGATGCCAGCAGCACTCAGGTCTACGATCTTCAAACAAGACGCGAACAAGGGTGCACGCATGAGCATGTTTCCTAATGCGTCAACCATGTGAGAGCCGCCATCAAAGACAATTTCATCCTGACCGCCGACGGGGTTTAGATAAACCACAGGAGCTGAAAATGCTTTTGCCCGGCTCTGCACCAGCGCTTCGCGGTCGGCTTGTTTACCGACATGGAAAGGAGAAGCATTCAGGTTGAGCCATACATCACATGCAATGTCAGCCTGTTTGGTAGTCAGTTTATCATCCCACAGGTCTTCGCATACGCCGATACCAATGCGCCATCCATTCACTTCAAAGTTGCATGTTTCACCATTTCCAGCCTCAAAATATCTGCGTTCGTCAAAAACGCCATAGTTGGGCAGGCACTGTTTATCATAGATGCCGATGATTTTTCCGCATTGCGCCAGAAAGACGCTGTTTTTTAGCATATGCCCATCACGGCGCGGAGCCCCGAATACCACGCAGCTGTTGCGACTGGCTGCGACAACTGATTTGATCGCGGCCTCTACAAGATCCATGAAAGCAGGGCGTTGCAGGAGATCCTCAGGAGGATAACCGGTGATGGCCAGCTCCGGCAGCACAATCAGGTCGCAGTGCGATTCTTCAGCTTTGCCCATGGCTTCTTTAATCAGGTTAACATTGCCGTTGAGCTCACCAACGCGTGGCGCTATTTGTGCCAGTAATATTTTCATGTGCTTTCCAAACGCGGTACAAACATCGCATCACCGTAGGAGTAGAAGCGGTAATCATGCGCTTTGGCATGTTCATAGGCAGCCAGTATACGATCCTGACCGGCCAGAGCTGCAACCAGCATGATTAACGTGGATTTGGGCAAATGAAAATTGGTCAATAAAGCGTCTACCATTTGGAAATGGTAACCCGGATATATGAAGATGGAAGTTCTGGCTGCACCGGCTTGCAGGGCACCCTGCTGGCTGGCGGCTTCCAGTGTTCTAAGGCTGGTTGTGCCAACGGCGATGATGCGTCTGCCATCTGCTTTGGCTCTGTTGATTGTCTCAGCAGTTTCTACAGGCACGATATATGCCTCTTCGTGCATGGTGTGATCATTCAGCTTTTCAACCTGAACAGGTTGAAAAGTGCCGGGGCCAACATGCAGGGTGAGATGTACAAATTCGGCACCGGCTTTCTGCATCGCAGCTATTAAAGCCGTAGTCAGGTGTAATCCTGCTGTTGGCGCAGCCACAGCACCGGAGTGGCGTGCAAACACGGTTTGGTAGCGTGCTTTATCTTCTTCGGTGTCCGGGCGATTGATGTAGGGTGGTAATGGCATGTGACCATATGTTTCAATGGCAGCGCCAACATCATCGGCGATTAATACCACTTCAATCTGTTTGCCATCACGGGATATAACTTTAGCACTAAAGTCATCATTGAAGTTAATGACTGTATCCGGCTTTAACGGCTTGTTGCATTTGCCCCAAGCGATCCAGGTATTATCGACTCCGGTAGGCTCAAGCAGAAGAACCTCAACTTTACCACCGCTGGGCTTCGTGCCGGTTAATCGGGCTGGAATAACTTTGGTATCATTCAACACCCAGACATCGCCGGGCTGAACCAGATCAGCCAAGTCGGCAATGTGCGCATCGCTGCATGCGTGATCGGAAAGGCAAAGCAAACGTGAAGCATCACGTTGCTTTAACGGTTGTTTGGCTATCAAGTGTTCAGGTAGTTCAAAATCAAAGTCGCTGACTTGCATGGTTGCGCAGCCTATCGTCAGCCAGTATGCAGTCCAATGTCAATGTCGGTTTTTGGAATTAACCTGCATTGTTCATGAATAATGCAGGTTAATTAACTTCGCCCTGTTTAGATGTGGGGTGCATGACCTCATAAAGTGTGGTTTTTAGACCTTTAGCCTTGAAAGGTTTTTGTAAAAAGGCATCAGGACGGGCGCCGGCAATTAAGGTGCCCGCTTCGACTTCTGAATAACCGGAAACCAGTATAATGGGTACCTTGCTATCAATATTACGCATGCCCGCCATGGCTTCGACACCGCCGAGCACTGGCATGGTCATATCCAGCAGAACTGCGGCCAGATTGGCATGATGTTTGGCGAACATTTCCAGCCCCTCTTTGCCATCATCGGCGGTCATGACATCAAAGTGCAGGCTTTCAATGAAGGCTTTGGCAACATGGCGAACCCGCATATCATCATCGACAATCAGTATTTTACCATCACCCTGCCAGGCTTCGACCTCAACAGTACTGACCATGGTCTCTTTAAATTGCTGATCAGTGGATGGCAGATAGACGCGGAATGCTGTGCCCCGGCCTTCGGCACTGTGTACCTGAATAGCACCGTGATGACCGCGCACAATGCCAAGTACGGCAGATAGCCCCAAACCACTGCCCGTTTTTTTTGTGGTGAAGAAGGGGTCAAAAATCTTCGTGATCATCTCAAGGCTCATGCCGCAACCGGTATCGCAAACTTCGATAATGACGTACTGCCCCGGTTTCAAACACTGGCCGTTATAGAGTTTATCAAGCATCTGGCGGTCTATGTGGCGGGTGCCAGTAGATACTTTGATTTCACCCGATTCTGCGCCAATGGCATCGGCAGAGTTGACGATGAAGTTCAGGATTAGCTGTTGAATTTGAGCCATGTCACCTTCAATGCCGGGCAGGGTTTTAGCGAGTTTTATTTTTAGTGCAATATGGCTACTGACCGAGGCACGAATAAGTTTCCCCGTTGATTTGACCATATCATTCACATCGAGGATATCGAGTTCATAGCTGCCTTTCCCGGCATATGCGAGCATCTGTTTACACAATTCAGCGGCGTGATCGCAGGCATCGCTAATGTTGTCGATATGGGAAGCCGCTTCTGCGCCTTCTTTCAGACTTGAACGGGCCAACTCCGCATTGCCGGAAATAGCTGCCAGTAGATTGTTAAAATCGTGCGCAATACCGCCTGCCAGTACACCCAGAGATTCCAGCCGTTGCGCATGCTCGAGCCGTTCACTGTGATCGCTGGATGAGAGGGGCTGATCAGGTGCGTGTTTGTGTGATTCTTCAATGGTAACTACAAAGGCGGGTTCACCATCATACACGACCGGGCTGGATTGAACTCTGGCAACGATAAGCTGGCCATCTTTACGCACGATTGTTTCATCAATAATTGGGGCGGGTCGGGCACTTTTGATCATATTGGCAATGCGTTCTTTCACCTTTTCGATATCATCATGCTGAATATAATCGTAGATCGATGTACCAATAATCTCTTCCGAACCGCTAGCTCCCAACAGCTGTGCCGCAAGCGGATTACAATATACCCAACGGTTATTGCAGTGCACTGCTAAGGCGTGCGGCAGGCTATCGAGCAGAGTGCGGTGGCTCATTTTGGATGTTAACAGCTCACGCTCTTCATGTTTGAGGCGTGAAGTAGTATCCAGAATACGATGTTGATGGCTCTCTTCACGTTGTTCACGCCAGCTAATGGTATAAGCGGCGATCAGGCTGAAAGCAATATAAGCCAGCCCAATATAGGCTGTTTTTTGCCAAATGATATCAGTAATGCTGGTGCTTAATATGGCGATGATCACTGCATAAACAAGCGTCCATATCAGACCGATACGGGAGCCTGCACTCAGGCAGGCGATAAATGGGAAGCCAAAGCTCCAGATGAAACCAATACCGCTAAAGCCACCCTGCAAATAGAGTAGCACAAACAGGACTGCGGTGTGAGCAATGAACAGGTTTTGTTGCACGAAAGGCATGTCTGTTTTTCTGGTCCAAGTGTAGAGGGCGGCAAGTGATGCTACCATCAGTAGTTCGATCTGACCTAAAGTATCCAAGCCCTGACTAAAATTAATGATGCTAAATATTAGCACAAACGGAATGGCTACCAGCAGAGAGAGCTGTAGTGGATTCATATGAAGAATAGTCTGTTTCATTGCAGTAAAAGTACCCTTAGATCCCAAAACGCTCTTCCTGACTTGCTCATATTATAGCATATGCGCTGCGTTTGTCAGTTTTCCGGTGCCTGAGCAGGAGGATTGATGCCGGTTATGCCGTTAATTCGAGAGTATTGCCATCAGGATCACGACAAAACAGTGCGTTTCGGCCGGACTTGCTCATGGTGTATGGCACGTCACTCGCATCGAGCCTGCTTGCAATCAGTTTGAGATTATCATTATCGGTTTGCATCGCAACATGATTGTCACGCCCGCCGTGCAGGGGCTTATCGCAAGCCTGATAAGGGTTATCGAGCAACATCAGGTGAATTTGCTGGCCACCTTCAAGTCCATACCATAGACCATCAAAGGCAAGTGCTGCCGGGCGTTCAAGGCGTTGTAGATCGAGCACCTGCTCGTAAAAGCGGGCGGCTCTGTCCAGGTCGCTCACCAACAGTGCAATATGTATAATTTTCATGTTTCCCCCATAACTAGGGGGCTGTCGGACTTAGGGTGATCGTAGCGAGCCGGAGGGGAAACGAGTCAAAAAAAGCATGATTTTGAGGCGCATAGTGGTAACTATGCAACGATGAATCAGGATATTTTGGGCCGTTTCCCTGCCGCGCAGTAGATTTCTCATAAGTCCGACAGACTCCTAAGCAGCTTATGATTGTCTGAACAAGCCGATACTGCAACAATGCGCAGCCATATGAGTAATTTAAATGCACAGATACTAGATGGTAAAACCCTTGCCGCCCGCATGCGGCAGGAAATAGCGCTTGAAGCTGAAACGCAGAGTCGCAAACACGGACGTAAACCTGGTCTGGCGGTCATTCTGGTTGGCACCGACCCTGCATCCGAGGTCTATGTGCGTGCCAAAAAATTCGGTTGTGAAAAAGCTGGTATTGCCTCCTATGCGTATGAATTGTCTGCCGATACCACGCAGCAACATCTGCTTGGCCTGATCACGGAACTGAATCAGGATCCGAAAATTGATGGTATTCTGGTGCAGTTGCCCGTGCCAGAACACATCAATCCCGAGACCATCATTGAAGCGATTGACCCGAGTAAGGATGTTGATGGCTTTCACCCCTATAACCTTGGTCGTCTGGCTGCGCGCCAGCCAGCGTTACGTTCATGCACACCGTATGGCTGTATGAAGCTTATCGAAGAGACCGGTATTGATCTGCATGGTAAAGAGTGTGTGATTGTTGGTGCATCGAATATTGTCGGTCGTCCGATGGCTCTGGAGCTGTTGTTGGCTGGAGCCACGGTGACTGTGACGCATAAATTTACCCGTGATTTGCAGAGCCATATTGAGCGTGCTGATGTTGTTATTGCAGCAGCGGGTAAACAGGGGCTGATTAAGGGTGAGTGGATCAAAAAAGGTGCGATCGTTGTAGATGTTGGTATCCATCGTCTGGAAGATGGTTCATTGACAGGAGATGTGGTGTTTGAAGATGCCAGTAAAAATGCGGCCTGGATTACGCCTGTACCCGGTGGTGTGGGCCCGATGACGATTACCATGCTGTTGGCCAATACGGTGCAAGCATATAAGACTCATCTGGGAGAAGTGTAGATGTCTATTTTGGAAACAAAACTGGCCAAAACACCACTATTTGATGCACATGTTGCGCTGGGTGGAAAGATGGTGCCGTTTGCAGGCTTTGAGATGCCTGTACAATATAAGATGGGCGCATTGAAAGAGTACAGGGCCGTACGCGAAGGCGAGGCAGGTATCTTTGATATCACCCATATGGGGCAGGTGCGCATTAGTGGCACCGATTCTCTGGCATTTTTGCAATATGTAACCACCAATGATGTTTCGAAACTGACTGAAGGGCAGGTACAATATTCAGCGCTGTTGAATGAATCCGGTACGTTTATTGACGATATCACCACCTATAAAATATCAGATGACGAATATTATCTGTGCATTAATGCAGCCAACCGCCATAAAGATGTAGCCCATCTGCAGGCAGAGGCTGCCTCATTTGATGTGTGTGTAATGGATGAATCCGATGATACTACCCTGCTGGCTCTGCAGGGGGCGGCAGCGCAAGCGGCTCTGCAACCGCTACTTGATACGGATCTTGAATCTATCGGTTATTACAGGTTTGCGCAGGTCACAGTGCATGGTCGCCAAGGTATTATTTCACGGACCGGTTATACCGGCGAAGATGGTTTTGAGATCTATATTCCAAATGATATTGCCGTAGTTGTTTGGGACGCATTGCTTGCCAACGGTGCGGTTCCGATTGGTCTGGCGGCACGTGATATGTTGCGTACTGAAATGGGTTATGCACTCTATGGCCATGAAATTTCTGATGTTGTAACACCAGTTGAAGCAAAACTGATGTGGATTACCAAACTGGATAAAGGTGACTTTATCGGCAAGGACGCGGTGGAAGCACGCAAGGCTACAGGGCCAACGCAGCGATTGATTGCGATCAAATTGACAGGTCGCGGCATTCCACGTGAGCATTATTCGGTCAGTGTTGATGGTGTGTTGAGTGGAGAAATCACTTCTGGCATGTTTAGCCCCATGGCTGGCGGCGTGGCTTTGGCTTATGTGCAACCCGAACATGCAGAAACTGGTGATGTGAGTGTGGAAATCCGTGGTAAACACGTTGCTGCGGAACGTACCAAACTGCCGTTTGTGCGCAGCAATGTAAGACGATAGTACAGTAGAGAGAGGAGGGGACGATGACGATTCCTGCTAATGTAAAATACACCAAAGATCACGAATGGGTGAGGGTTGATGGTGATATCGCCACCTTTGGAATTTCCGATCATGCCCAGGAAGCATTGGGTGATATTGTGTTTGTAGAGCTGCCGGAAATTGGCCGCGAAATAGACGCTGGTGAGGCGTATGCCGTGGTAGAATCCGTAAAAGCGGTTTCTGATGTCTATGCACCTGTGGCTGGCGAAGTGGTCGAAGTGAATGAAGAGCTGGAAGGCGAGCCTGAAAAGGTCAATACCGACGCGTTTGGTGCAGGCTGGATTGCCAAGGTAAAAACCAGCGGTGATGCATCCGTTGAATTGATGACCGATGATGAGTACAACACTTTTTTAGAAGAGTAAACTTTTATCACCGCAGAGAACGCAAAGTTACGCAAAGTAAAATCATAAAAAGAGGCAAGAAAACCGTCTTCGACAGGCTCAGCCAACAAAGAAAGCGGAACCCTCATTTTTGAATTCTCTATAAAGGTTTTGACCTACTCTGCGTAAC
>CAYZJL010000105.1:0-7411 GCA_964478615.1 uncultured Zetaproteobacteria bacterium | reverse complement strand
GACCTCTTCCGGATCATAGTTTTTATCTGTCTGAAACTGTTGCTCTGTATGCATATAGCGAAAGCATGTCGACACACATCACGAATGGCAAGTGGCATGGTTGTTGCTGCTCTTCTATAGATATCTATAGCCTTGAGGGGAACCTATATGTCGAGAGAAATCATTATTGGTCGTCAACCCATTTTTGATCGTAACTTTCGGGTTTCAGCCTACGAGATCCTCTACCGCAACACTGACTTAACAGATAACGCAGCCATGACAGCTCAGGTGGTAGTCAACACTCTGATTGATCTCGGGCTGGAAAATGTTGCCGGTTCATTGCCTGTGTTTTTCAATATCGATGAGCACTTTCTAACCAATGAAGCAGCGTTAACTCAGGCTCTGCCGTCTGACCTCCTCTATTTTGAAATTCTCGAAACGGTATCGCCAACCCCGGCAGTACTGGACGCATGCAGACGCCTGAAAGATAAGGGTTACAAGCTTGCGCTCGATGATGCAATCGATGTTGAAAGTGTCCGCCCATTCATCGATTATCTGGACATCATCAAAATCGACTGGCTGGATGCAGCCGATCCCTCCTCCATTGTGAAAGAATTCCGACACCACCCTGTCAAATTCTTGGCAGAAAAAATCGACAGTTATGAAAGTATGGAAACAGCCAAGGCACTGAATGTTGATTATTATCAAGGCTACTTCTTCTGCAAGCCGGATACGGTCACCGGCACCAAACCACCGGAATCACGCATGTCCATTCTGCGCGCCATGCAACAGTCCATGACCGCCGCATCCATTGACGAGATGTTTGATGTTGTCAGTCAGAATGTCACACTTTCCTATCGTTTGCTAAAATACATCAACTCCGCAGCCTTCGGCCTGAAACGCGAAGTAGCGTCCATTCAACAAGCTTTAGCCCTGTTAGGCCTGGACAACATCCGTCGCTGGCTGACACTGTTAACCATGACATCTCTGGGTGAAAATAAACCGCCGGAGCTGATTCGACAGGCCTTATGGCGCGCCCGTTTTCTCGAAGCCATGGCCCGGCAGCAGGGTGCAAATGTTATCGACGATGATTTCATGATGGGACTGTTTTCTATTCTGGATGCCTTGCTTGACTGTTCCATGCACGATTCATTGAAAGAAATTAACCTGAGCGCTCATGTTCACGACGGCCTGATTGATCTCACCTCACCCATGGGTAAAAAACTGGCCCTCTCATTTGCGCTTGAGCAAGGTAACTGGGAGCTGATAAAAGAGTTCACCGATAATGGCCAGCGCATCTCCTACACAGAGCTCACCCGTCTGCAGATTGAATCTATGCACTGGGCAGATGAACAGATGACTGCCCTGACCTCACTCTGATCAAATCATCGGTTGCAGAAATCTATAACCTACTTTCACTAGCGGATTAATCACTGCCAGTACAGCGGCCACCTTATATTGCCGCATTCCTTGTGGAGAAGCATCACTGTAGCGCTGAATGCGTCGATATAAGGTGGTTGATGTACTAGGCTGCCCGCATGTTTGGGCAGATTGTTTTCACACGCATATTACAAGCCATACCGACACTGCTCGGTGTGGCCACACTAGTATTCTTTTTACTACATTTGGTTCCCGGTGACCCTGTTGATGCGCTGCTTGGTGAAACAGCTATGCCTGCTGATCGAGAGGCTCTACGTGCAGCCCTGCACCTGGATCAACCCATCCTCTATCAATACGGTACATATCTGTCCGGTTTAATGTCCGGTAACTGGGGCAGCAGTCTTGTTGATCACAGGCCGGTTCTCGAGCGCATTATGGATCGTGTGCCTGCCACCACTCAGTTAGCTCTGGTCAGCCTGTTGCTTGCCATCATATTGGCACTGCCACTGGGATATTGGGCCGCCAGGCATGCAGGAAAATCACAGGATGTTATGGCCATGGGCTTTTCACTGATCGGTGTATCGATTCCCAATTTCTGGTTAGGGCCGTTATTGATGCTGCTGTTTGCTGTAGGTCTGGGCTGGCTGCCTGTATCCGGCATGGATCAACCCGGCTCCATGGTTCTGCCTGCCATCACGCTTGGCACTGCGCTGGCAGCCATTTTATCACGTATGGCACGCTCATCGTGGCTTGAAGCGATGAGCATGGATGCATGCCGTACTGCCCGTGCATTCGGTATATCAGAACAACGCATCTGGTGGAGGCATGCGGCAAGACTGGCGGCAGTGCCCGTAGTCACCATGTTTGCACTGCAATTAGGAGCAGTATTGGGCGGAGCAGTCATCACTGAAACCGTATTCGACTGGCCTGGTTTAGGCCTGTTAACGATTGAAGCAATTCAACGCCGTGATTATCCACTCGTGCAAGGCTGTGTACTGATCATTGCCGCATTTTATGTATTGGCCAATCTGGCTGCCGATCTGCTTGGACTATGGCTTGACCCAAGGCAACGCAATGTGGGTTAAAAGATACGCAAATGGGGCGTCCATGGCCGGAGGATGCTGTTTTGTCTAAATCTGCTATACGTCTTGCAGCCTTATGCCTCTCTTTCCCATTGCTGGTGTTATTGGTTGCAGCCGCTTATGGCCTGGATGGCCACGCCATCGATCTGGATGCCGTCCTATCAGAGATGAGCAGCACACATCTGCTTGGAACCGATGCACTTGGCCGCGATCTGCTGGCCCGACTCGCCGAAGGACTTCAACTCTCGCTCATGGTTGGCATAACCGTGGTACTCTTAGGTGGCATCATTGGTATCAGCATTGGTATGCTGGCCGGCTGGGTAGGCGGCTGGATGGATGCCTTGTTAATGCGCTTCGCTGATATTGTGCTCTCTTTTCCGGGCATCCTGTTAGCCATTGCACTGGCGGCCATGCTCGGCCCCGGTATTGAAAATCTGGTGCTGGCACTGGTTGTCGTCGGTTGGGTTGGGTTTGCACGATTAGCCCGGGTACAGGTGTTATCATTCAAATCCGTGCCTTTTGTGGAGGCCGCTATCGCCAATGGTTCCTCATCCCCCTATATCGCCATCCATCACCTGCTGCCCAACATCGCCGCACCACTGTTGATTGAAGCCAGCTTCGGGCTGGCTGCCGTCATTATCGGTGAAGCAGGGCTATCCTTTCTGGGTGTAGGTGTGCAGCCACCGGATGCATCATTGGGCACCATGATTCGGGAAGGCACACGTTTGATGCTGGTCTCACCTACGCTGGTAATCTGGCCAGGCCTTATCCTCTTTTCACTGGTCATGGCAGTGAACCTGCTCGGTGATGCACTGCGCGACAAACTGGATGTACGTATGGAGAAGAGATGACCGTCTACAATCGACCCAAAGCGGACACCCAATGATTAATGGAGAAATAGCTCCCATGCAAATCAAACAAGAGCTAAAAAAAAAGAGCAAGAAGAACTTGATGATGTTGATAACGAGCTTAGTGATGCTCATTTATGGCATGAGTCATGGCCCTTTCGATTCATTTTCCCTGTATATGGTTATATTTGTGTGCTTTGCCTTTCCTTGGGCGTTGTACCGAGTTATTAACACTCCAGCGGCAGAGGTTGTTGGAGAAATACTTACGATATACAACAGTGATGGCACTGAAAAAATAGAAAGGCAGAAGCTACAGTAGTTCAGATATTTTAAGAAGACAGATTCAACTCATGAAATACATGTGAAGGTTGATGGATATCACCCACATGTTATTAACTTATCAAATTTTGATGATTACATTAAAGATAATCGCCTTTATCATTTTATTGAGGAACACTTTGCAACCTTTGATAAAAATGAATCTAAATAAAAGGGGGTACGCCTCATTGAATGACCGTTGTTGGCCGAAAGCGAACATTCTTAGTTAGAGTTAGTTATTTGGCCAAAAACTCTGACAGGAAGCGGTATAAATGAATGAACATCTGATTGTAGGATTGAAGGACACAAGGCTCACTGAGCAGGAGAAGGCTTGGTTAAAAGACAAGCCGCCATTAGGCGTGATTCTGTTTGCGCGTAACATTGAAAGCCCTGAACAGATTAAAGCTCTGCTAGCCGAGGTACGTGCTTGCACAGAACAACAGATCTGGGCCGCCATTGATGAAGAGGGCGGACGCGTAAACCGTATGCCATGGCCTCCATTCAATCAGCGCAGGCATGCCGCTGACTACGGCACGATGTTTGAACGCAATGCGGGTAACGCAATTCAAGCTCTGTATCAGGATAGTCTGTGCATTGGTGAAGCATTGAAAGAGCTGGGATTTACACATAACTGTGCGCCGGTGCTGGATCTCTTTCATAGTGATGGACATGGCATCATCGGACAGCGTGCGTTTGGTGACAATGTAGAACAAGTGACCGCACTGGCCACCGCCTGCATGCGCGGATTACAAGATGCCGGCATTGAAGCGGTTAGCAAACACTTCCCGGGCCATGGCCGGGCCAATGCAGACTCGCATGTGGCCGTGCCAGAAGTGGATGCACCTCTGATTACCATTCTGGATGAAGCAGAGCCATTTGCGCGCCTGATCCCTGAAGGACTGAAACACATCATGACAGCACATGTGATTTATACGGATACCGTAAAAGAGGTTGCAACCCTGTCGCCATTCTGGGTGCGTCATGTACTGCGTGAGCGCATTAACTTTTTTGGCCGCATCTGGACAGATGATCTGTGCATGAAAGGTGTCGGTGAAAATGTTCCGCAGGCTGCACAGGCAGCATTAAAAGCAGGATGTGATGTGCTTTTGGTCTGCGAACCGGATGCTGTTCGTGCGCTTTATGATCGATTATAAACAAACCTTTTTTACCACAGAGGCACAAAGACACAGAGTAGCCCGTTGCTTGCCGTAGAGCGCAAATGTGAAATCACGGTTTCAGATAACGGTTCTGACATTCACCCTCGACCAGCTGTCTGGCACGCCGGGCTTGTTGCACCACGCCTGTAAGCTCGCTGAGGTCATCATCTTTTATGATGACTTCAATCATTTGACAGCGTTCGGACAACTCCATTGCTCCAACCATAGCACTGCTGGATTTCAGCGTATGCGCTGCATCTGCGACTTGAGCCATGTCGCTGCTTTCAACGCCCACTTCCATGCTCACTATCAACGCTTCAGAGCTCCTTAAAAACAGATGCAGTATTTTTTGCAGCATCAACGCATCACCTGGTAATGACTGAAGCACCTGGCTATCAAGAACATCCCCATGCTCACACTTAGCCTGCTTCAAGCATGACTCAGAGAAAAAGGTTTCGTCAACATACCTTCAGCTTTTTCTGGCGGTACTGGTGGACTGAACAGATAACCCTGAATCTGATTACAGCCTTTTTCCCGCATCCAATCTAATTGCGCTTCCGTCTCCACGCCTTCCGCCACAACCCCCATATTCAATGCTTTTGCCAGCAGAATAATGGCGCTGGTGATGGTGGCATCCTGTTCATCATGGGGCAGGTCTTTCACAAATGCTCGGTCAATTTTCAGCACATCAGCAGGGAAATGTTTGAGATAACTGATGCTGGAGTAGCCCGTCCCAAAATCATCAATGGATACCTTCAATCCCATCGCTTTCATCTGATCAAGAATTTTCATCGCTGTATCTGCATCCTGCATCAACACCGTTTCCGTAATCTCAAATTCCAAGTGCTGTGCTGGCATCTCGGTTTCTATCAAAATATCGCGAATCGTCGTCAACAGATCTTCATCGGCAAACTGGTGCGCTGACAGATTCACAGAAACACTAAACTCCACATCTGTCACCTTTCGCCAAGCCTGATACTGACGGCAAGCCGTTTTAATAACCCATGCCCCCATAGGAATAATTAAACCAGACTCTTCAGCCACGGGAATAAAATCAATCGGTGAGACCATACCCCGCTCAGGATGTATCCAGCGAATCAATGCCTCAAACCCCATTAGCTTGCACGTTTCAGCATCAACTTTGGGTTGATAAAAGAGCCTCAACTGATCCTGTTCTATCGCCGTATGCAACTCGCTCTCTAGCTGGACTCTGTCATGGCTCTGCTGACGTAAGGCATGATCATAAAAGAACACACCATTACGCCCCTGGGATTTCACCTCATACATCGCGGCATCGGCATTTCTTAACAGGGTATCCAGATCTTCACCGTCTTCGGGATAGATGGCGATCCCAATACTCGAGCTCACACACACTCTGTTACCAGATAACATCATCGGTTCAGCAATACGCTTAAGAATACGCTGGCCGATCATTTCCACATGCTCAATACCATGCAATCCACTCAACATCACCGTGAACTCATCCCCGCCCAAACGCGCTAATGAGGAGTTCATATCGGACAGATCTCTGGCAGCCAGATCCGTTGAACGCAAGCTCTCATGTAATCTCTCTGAGATAGTTTTTAGCAACCTGTCTCCAGCCTCATGACCAAGACTGTCGTTTACACGTTTAAAGTTATCCAGATCGAGAAACATCACAGCGATTTTTTCTCTGTTTCGCTCAGCCTGATGCAGCGCCATACTCAAATGTTCTTTAAACAGATCTCTATTCGGCAGGCCAGTGATCGAATCATAATAGGCCAGTTGCCTGATAGATTCTTCCGCTTTGCGCTGTTCACTGATATCCTGAATGGTTCCAAAAAGACGGTGACCGGGTTCCAGATGTTCAGCACTACTATCCAGATGCATCAATATAGTTTTCGTCTTTCCATTGGGCAAACAGGCCTGGAATGCAAAATCCAGCGTTTCACCATCACTGGCTTTTTGAACGGCAACATCAAATCCTTTTTTATCATGTTCATGCACTGAATTAAGCAACAGTTTATGAAACACCCCCGGATCCACTCTGGGCACACCAAAAATACGATAGCTCTCTTCGGATGCAAACAACTTCTGCTCATCCAGATCCCATGTCCAGTTACCCAGCCTGGCAACGCGTTGAGCCTCGGCCAACAGGTTTGAACTGCGTTGCGCAGATTGCATCGCTTTGCTGGAACGCAGAATATATTGAATACGGTGCCTGAAAATAGTCCAGCGGATAGGTTTAATAATAAAATCCGTCGCTCCACAGTCATATGCTCGCTCAACGGATTCGACATCATCAAGCCCCGTCACCACCACAATCGGTATATCCTTTCCCTGAGGAGTCGAGCGCACACTTTCACAAAAGGTATAACCATCCATACCCGGCATTTGTAGATCAACTAAAATCAGTACTGGCTGCTGTTCTATAAACATCGTCAGACCTTCATAGCCATCGTTTGCCTCAATGACGGCAAAACCCGCCTCATGTAACGACTCGCTCATCACCAGGCGAGAGAGCGGATCATCGTCAATCAGCATGATTGTCTCTAGGTTAGTTTTTTGGAGCGTTCCTTTTATTGGCATACGACGTTGCATGGATTTGAGCAAGCACAATCCATGCCATACAAATGTTTTAAATTAATATTTGCATGCTGCTTAAGCT